>CAYVRC010000001.1:0-89749 GCA_964453205.1 uncultured Pirellulaceae bacterium
TCATGATGTCGGTCGCCGTGACGCCGCCGCCGGGCGAGTCGATTCGCAGCACGACCGCGGCGATCGAAGGATCCTTGGCGACTTGGCGTAGCTTTTCACGAAACAGAGCGACCGGGTTTTCGCCCAGCGAGCCCATCGATCCGGCGTTGCGATTGACCAGCAAGCCGTCGACATCGACCAAGGCGATCCGCCCGCCCGACGTCGGATCGCCCTGCACGCTGACCATCGCCAGCGGCGACGCCGTGTTGTCGGCTTTGATCCGCGTCGCCAGGTCCCCCGTCATGTGCATCGTTCCGTCGACACGCGTGTCACCGGTCACGTTCATGTTGCCGTTCATGTTCATGTCGCCGCCGATGTCGCCGCGCATCAGCACCCGAAACGGCTTGCCGGAACAACCGCTGGTGACCAAACAAAGGATCGATAGGGCGAACAGACGGAACATATCGGTTCCCGATCGGCATCGCGGTGGCGGCCGGACCGGGTAAAGTGATACCGCTGACACAGAGAGTCTTTTCCCAGTTTCGCTCAAGTCCGCCCACACCGGTGACCGAACCTTGCGTTTCACCTCGTTGATCTGGAAAAACCTTCGCCGACGACCGTTTCGCACCGGACTGACGTTGTTCGCCTTGTCCAGCGCGATCGCGGCGGTCGTCGCGTTGTTGGGAATCGCCCGCGGTTTCCAGGACTCCTTTGCCGACGTGTATCGCAGTCATGCCGTCGACATCGTGGTCTCGCGTCAGGGGGCGGCCGACCGTCTGAGCAGTTCGGTGGACGAAACCTTGGCCCGCCGAGTGTCCGGCATTCCGAACGTCGAAAAGACCGCGGCCGTGTTGCTGGAAACCCTGTCCCTGGAGGACGAGGGCGTCTACGGCGTCCCGGCCATGGGGATCGACACCGATTCGTGGATGTTGGACAGCTATCAGATGGAGCGCCAGAGTCCGAACGAAGCGGCGGGCGATCCGAACGAAGCGGAAGGCGATCCGAACGTCGTGTTCTTGGGCGTTCACCTGGCGCAGCGTCTGGAAAAGCGACCCGGTGACGTCGTTCACCTGTTCGACGAACCGTTCACCATCGACGGCGTCTTCACCAGCCGCAGCACTTGGGAAAACGGTTCCATGATCGTTCCGCTGTCCGGCTTGCAAGCACTGACCGGTCGCGAAGGCCAAGTCACTTATGTCAACGTGGTGATCGATCCGGACGTCGCACCGGACGAAGCGTCGAGAATCGTCAGCGACATCGAAGCGATCGACGCCAAACTCTTGGCCTTGACGACCGAGGAGTTTGTGGCCACCGACACGCGGATGCAGATCGCTTCGGCGATGGCCTGGATGACGTCGATGATCGCCGTGCTGATCGGAGCGATCGGGACGCTCAACACGATGATGACCAGCGTGATCGAACGAACCGGCGAAATCGGTATTCTCCGTGCGATCGGCTGGCCGCGTCGCCGCGTCGTCGGCATGATTCTGGGGGAATCCTGTTTGCTGTCGGTGATCGCCGGCGGGTCGGGTGTGCTGCTGGCGATCGGACTGACGTGGATGTTGAGCCGATCACCGGCGGTCGCGGGAATCCTGCAAGCGTCGATCAGCCCGGCGGTGATCGCGCAAGGACTGGCGATCGGACTGGCGATCGGGATGATCGGCGCGATCATTCCGGCGGTGCGGGCGGCAAGAATGCTGCCGACCGACGCATTTCGCGATCTTGCCTGAGCTGCGATCTCCGCAACTTTCGCCCAGTGTGAATCGTAAGCAATAATTCATAAATTTGTGTCACCTTCGCACAGTCGTTTCCGCTGGGCTTCATGGCACCTTTTTGTTTGGTTGACTCTCACGATTCCTCACTCCCCTGTCGACGGCCGTCCCCGTGGTCCACATAAGTTCACCTGATGCGTCCCTGTTCGACGACGATTGCATCGCCGTCGTGGGGCTGGGGTGCCGCTTTCCCGGCGGTGCCAACGATCCCCCCGCGTTTTGGGAGTTGTTGAAGTCCTCGCGGGACGCGATCTCGGAAACGCCGGCGGACCGTTGGAATTTGCAAAAGTTCTATTCGGCCGGCAAAACGATTCCGGGCAAAACGCAGAGCCGATGGGGCGGCTACGTCGACGGAATCGATCAGTTCGACGCGCCGCTGTTCGGCATCTCGCCGCGTGAAGCAGCCGGCATGGACCCGCAGCAACGAATGTTACTGGAAGTCGCTTGGCAAGCACTCGAGGACGGCGGACAGCCGCTCGAACGTGTCGCCGGGCGATCGGCTTCCGTCTTTGTCGGCATCAGCAGCTTTGACTACGCGGTCGCCGGGCTAAGCTTCGACGATCGCAGCGTGATGACGCCTTACAGCAACACGGGCGGCTCCAGCAGCATCGCGGCCAATCGCATCAGCTATTGCTTTGACCTTCGCGGGCCCAGCGTCGCCGTCGATACGGCTTGTTCATCGTCCTTGGTCGCCCTGCACCTGGCCTGTGAGAGCCTCCGCAGCGGTGAAGCCGAGATGGCGCTCGCCGGCGGCGTCAACGCGTTGCTGTTGCCCGACTTTTACGTCGCGTTCAGCCAGTTGGGTGTGTTGTCCCCGGACGGCCGCTGCAAGACCTTTGACGCCGCGGCCGACGGCTACGTCCGCAGCGAAGGCGCCGGCATGGTGTTGCTCAAACCGATGCGTGACGCCGTCCGCGACGGAGACGACGTCTACTGCGTCATCCGCGCCAGCGTCTTGAATCAGGACGGTCACACCGACGGCATGACGGTTCCCAGCCGATCCGCCCAGCAAGCCTTGATGCAACGGGCCTATCATAAAGCCGGCGTCGATCCCTCGCTGGTCAGCTATGTCGAAGCCCACGGCACCGGGACGCCGGTCGGCGACCCGATCGAAGCCGCCGCGATCGGACAAGTCATCGGCCGCGATCCGAAACGCACGACGCCTTGTTACGTCGGCAGCGTCAAGACCAACATCGGCCACCTGGAAGCCGGTGCCGGAATCGCCAGCGTGATCAAGGTCGCCTTGGCGATGCGACACCGAACCATTCCACGGCACCGAAACGTCGAAACCGTCAATCCGGCCATCGATTTCGAATCGAATCGTTTGCGGTTGCCGCTGACCGCCCGAACGTGGCGACCCATTGACGGTCGTCGCATCGCCGGCATCAACGGATTCGGATACGGCGGTGCCAACGCACACGTCGTCATGGAAGCTTTGGAAATCGATCACGTCACCGACGTCACCCGGCGGACCACCGCTGCGCGATCCTCGTCGCCGATTCCGGACGCCGCTCTCGACGATCCGTTCGGACAAATCGGCATGCCACTACCGATTTCCGCGCAGTCCGCCGACGCCTTGTCCGACGTCGCCGAGTCTTACCAGAATTGGTTACGGACCGACGGCCGAACGGCCGACTTGGCCGACATCATCGACGAAGCTTGTCGGCGACGAAGTCATCTCCGCGAGCGACGCATGGCGTTCGGCCGTTCGACCGACGATCTGGCCGATCGGCTTGCCGCATTCGTCGACGACGACGCGGCGACGGTTCGTCATTTGGACCCCGCCCAACGAGAGACTGGGATTCTGTTCGTTTGTTGCGGTCAAGGCCCTCAGCATTTCGCGATGGGCCGTCAGCTGTATGCCGCCGGCGGCTCTTTTCGGTCGATGATCGATCACTGCGATCAGGCTTTTCAGCGCGACGTGCCCTGGTCGTTGGTTCAGGAATTGCATCGCGGCGAATCCGAATCGCGAATGCAAGAAACCTCCATCGCCCAGCCGGCCTTGTTCGCGATTCAAGTCGCGCTGGCCGCGCAGTGGAAAGCCTTCGGCGTGACGCCCGCCGCGGTGGTCGGCCACAGCGTCGGCGAAATCGCTGCGGCGCACCTGTCGGGTGCCTTGTCACTCAGCGACGCCTGCCGCGTCGCGGTGCATCGTGGCCGCACGATGGACTTGGCCTCGTCCCGCGGATCGATGATCGCCGCGGGCATCTCCGCGGAGAAAGCCGAGTCGCTGATCGATCGCCGACAAGACCGTTTATCGCTGGCCGCCGTCAACGGACCGCACAGCGTGACGATCAGTGGCGAAGCCACGGCGATCGAAGACCTGGCGAAGCGACTGGACGACGAAGGCGTTTTTTGTCGACGGTTGGCCGTGGAGTATGCCTTTCACAGCCCACAGATGGACCCGGTCGAACAAGAACTCCTTCGTTGCCTGGCCGACATCCAGGCCGGCCCCACGACGACGCCGATGATCTCGACCGTCTCGGGGGATTGGATCGACGGCACCCGGCTTGCCGCGGAGTATTGGTGGCTCAATGTCCGTCAGGGCGTCCTGTTCGCTCCCGCCATCGACGTGGCGGTGGAGCACGGATTCGGCTTGGCCGTCGAACTGGGACCCCATCCGGTGCTGTCGTACGCGATCAACGAGTGCAGCAGTCGGCACGGCCGATCGATGCAAACCGTCGCCTCGATGCGTCGCGATCGCGACGACGTCACGACGTTCCGTGACGCCATGCAAACGCTTTACCGTACGGGTGCGGGGATCGACTGGACGGCATTGTCGACAACACCCGACCCGCGGGTTTCGGCGCGCGGCGTCCTTCGCTTGCCCACCTATCCGATGCAGCGACAACGACTGTGGACCGAATCCAGGCAATCGAAAGAATCCCGATTGGATCCGCATTTCCACCCACTGTTGGGAAGTCAGGCCGATGCACCGGAGCCGGGTTGGAAACAAACCGTTTCCACAAAGACGCATGCCTACTTGGCCGACCACCAAGTCCGCGCGTCATGCCTGTACCCGGCCGCGGCGATGATCGAAACCGGATTAGCCGCTCACCGTCGCCTGCACAATTCTCCGACCCAGCGATTGCGCTGCGTGCGTCTGCATCAGCCGCTGGTCTTGGAATCCGATCGTCTGCACGAGTTGGCGACGACTTATCGCGTCGACCGCCAACTTCTGGACATTCGATTCCGCGAATCCGACTCCGAAGCGTGGCAGAACTTGGCCACAATGGATTTGAGCAGTGACAATCGCCCGCCCGCGTCGGCCTGTCCGCTGGCCGAGGTCCACGCACGTTGCACCGAAATCGTGTCGCAGCAACAGTGCTATGACTACTGTGAACGCTTGGGTTTGAACTACGGACCACTCTTCCGCGGCGTGGTCAGCGGCCGTCGACGCGACGGCGAGGCGTTGGTGCAAGTTCGGCTGCCCGCCAAACTTCGTCACGAGGCGGCCGGCCACGTCGTGCATCCGATGCTTCTGGACGCGTGCTTCCACGCCATGATCGTCGCGGACGTGAACTTCGACGAACAACTCGACGACCTGTATCTGCCTCACGGAGTCGCCGAAGTCGTTTGGGGCTCTCCGTCCGATCAAGCTGGTCACGCGGGTCTGACCGAATTGACGGCCCACGTCACGATCGTCCGAAAAGACGCCAAGCGGATGATCGCGGACTTGACATTTTTCGATTCGTCGCAGCGGGTCGTCGGGTGCCTGAAGGGTTTCGAAAGCCGAAACGCGGGCGGCAAACCGACCGTCGAGACGTCGCATGACTTGCTGTACCGGTATCGCTGGGAACCGCAAACCGATCCGCCGGCGACCGTGTCGATGAACGGTCATCGCCGCTGGTTGGTGTTGGCCGATCAGGGCGGTTTGAGTGACCGACTCGTCGCACGGCAACGCTTGGCCGGCATCCCGGTGACCACGGTGCACGCTGCCGCGGAATTTTCCGGGCAGGATGCCAATCATTATCGCATCGACCCGACCTTGTCGGCCGATTGGGACCGACTGCTGGCCGAAACGGAGGCCCGGTCGATCACCGACATCGTGATGGCGTGGGCGCTGGACCTACCCGGCAACGCAACGGGTCTCGATCAGACGGCGGTGGAGCAAAGCCTTGACCTCTCGGCCCGGGCTCCCTTGGAATTCGTTCAAGCTTGGCACCGACGTTTCGGCGACCACACCTCGTCGACCCCACGGCCGAAACTTTGCATCGTGACCCGCCAGGCCCAATCGCCCGACCTGCGAATCGACGACGTGTCTTTCTGTCAGTCGCCCTTGATCGGAATCGGGCGTGTGCTGATCAGCGAAGTCGCCGACTTTTCGACGCGGCTGGTCGACCTTTCCGAGGCCGCGACCGACGATTGCCTGCGCGACCTGATCGCCGAGCTTTCCACCGACGATGCGGAAGACGAAGTCATGTATCGTGACGGCGTTCGCCACGTGCGGCGTTTCGTGCCCAACGCTTCGGTCAGCTTGCCGGGGCGATCGAACCGAACCGCTCCCGTCGATTCGTCGCCGCGTCGGTCAAGGCTGTGCTTGGGAAAGACCAGCGGCATTGCGGAATTACGATACGCGATCGATCCGGCACCAGAATTGGCCGATCACGAAGTCGAAATCGAAGTCTCGGCGTCCGGATTGAATTTCAGCGACGTCATGAAGGCTTTGGATCTGTATCCGGGACTTCCCGACGGACCGGTCCTGCTGGGAGCGGAGTGTTGCGGACGGGTCTCGCGGATCGGTGAAAAGGTCACCGCTTGGGAAGTGGGCGATGAAGTCGTTGCCATCGCCAAGGCCAGTTTCGCCACCCACGCGGTGGTCGACCAAGACTTGGTCGCCAGAAAACCACGATCGTTATCGGCCGATCAGGCTGCCACGTTCCCGATCGCGTTCTTGACCGCTCATTACGCGCTCGACGAGTGCGCGCGGCTGCGGGCGGGTGAATCCGTCTTGATCCATTCGGCCAGCGGAGGCGTCGGCTTGGCCGCCATCCAACTGGCCGAGCGGGCGGGCCTGCGAATCCACGCGACCGCCGGCAGCGAAACCAAACGAGAATACCTCCGCGAACTCGGCGTCGACCATGTCAGCGATTCACGGTCCTTGGCGTTCGCCGACGACGTCCGCCGCGCCACGGCGGGTGACGGCGTCGACGCGGTTCTGAACTCGCTGCCCGGCGAAGCGATCGTGAAAGGGTTGGAATTGCTGAAGTCCGGCGGCCGGTTCTTGGAAATCGGAAAGCGAGACATTTATGGCGACCGACCGCTGAACCTCGCTCCGTTCCGCAACAACTTGGCCTTCTTTGCGATCGACCTGGATCAGTTGTTCACGACGCAAAAGCAACGCATGGGCGAGATGCTGCGCTCTTTGTCCGCGCGGTTCGATACCGGCGAACTCCGACCGCTGCCCGTCCGCCCTTTCGATGCCGACCAGTCTCGGGACGCCTTTCGTTTCATGCAGCAAGCCAAACACATCGGCAAGGTCGCTGTCAATTACGCCACCGCCCCGAGCGAAGTCTTTCCGCAGACGACGAACCCGCCGCCCGTCGGCGGCTTGTTCCGGTCCACCAAGTC
Source organism: uncultured Pirellulaceae bacterium (assembly GCA_964453205.1). Taxonomy (GTDB): domain Bacteria; phylum Planctomycetota; class Planctomycetia; order Pirellulales; family Pirellulaceae; genus Crateriforma. The sequence goes on from CAYVRC010000001.1 coordinate 7,323, forward strand.
TTATTGGATCGCCGGCGGCCTGGGCGGTTTCGGTTTGGAGATCGCGAAATGGATGGCCGAACAAGGTGCCGGGCATCTGGTCCTCAGCGGACGCAGCAAGGACACCAGCGACGAAGCGGCCACGACGATTCGGCAACTCGAATCCCGCGGGACACGGGTCACGGTGATTCCCACCGACATCACCGACCAAGCGGCGGTGCGTCAGACGCTGCGACGAATTCGCGACGAACTGCCCGTCCTTGGCGGGATTTTTCACACGGCGATGGTTTTAGAAGACCGACTGATCGACGACATCGACGAAATCACGTTGCGACGTGTATTGCGTCCGAAAGTCGTCGGCGGATGGAACCTGCACGAGGCCTCCTCGGACGCGGATCTCGTCGGCGAACCGCTCGACCATTTCGTCCTGTTCAGTTCCTTGTCCAGCATTTTCGGACACGCCGGACAAGCCAGTTACTCGGCCGCCAATGCCGCGCTGGACGGCTTAGCCTACCACCGCCGGGCGCGGGGCTTGCCCGCGTTGGTCGTCAACTGGGGACATGTCGGCGAAGTCGGTTACTTGGCCGAACGAGAAGAACTGGGGGATCGACTGGAACGACAAGGCGTTTTGAGGTTCAGCATCGCCCAAGCCACGGAGTGTTTGCAGGACTTGATTCGATCCGATGCGATCCAAGCCAGTGTCCTGCGGATGGACTGGTCACGCTGGCGTGGGCTCGGTTTGACCAAGGACGTGTCGCCGCGTTTCGCGAATCTGATCCGACACGACACGTTCACGTCCGACCGAGCGTTGGATACCGCCACGATCCGATCGGTCGACGAACCGCAACGGCAAACCCAAATTGCGTCATTGATCACTGGTAAACTGACGTTGTTGTTAGGACTGCGACCGGATCAGATCGACGCCGATCGATCCCTGTTGGAATTGGGGCTGGATTCCCTGATGGCTGTCGAACTGCGAAACTGGATCGAAGGTCAGTTGAAGATCACGATGCCGATTTCCGAATTGATGCGGGGAGCCTCGATCGATCGGGTCGCCAAAGTCGTTTCCGAATTGATGCGGGCCGGGATCGACGAAGTCGTGGTGGACGAGAAAGTCGTGGTAAGCACAGCCGCCGTCGAACCGGTCGATCCGGAAAACCTGATCGCCGCGGTCGATCACATGGACGATGCCGAGGTCGATCAGTTGCTGCAAAGACTAGGCGGGGTCGATTTTACCGCGATCGATCTGACCGGCGGATCGCGACAATCGCAGGAACCCGCTCCGTGAATTCAACGCCCGGCCTGACTCATCTCTCGCCCTCGGAGAAGCGAGACTTGTTGAAGCGTTTGCTTCGCGAAAAGGCTCAGGCGTCCCGACGGTTTCCCATGTCGTCGCAGCAACAAGGTCTGTGGCACGCTTACCGACGTGATCCGAATTCGACGTCCTACAACGTCTTTTTGCCGACCCGAATTCGATCACCGCTGTGCCCGGAGACGCTTCGCAAAGTGATGCAGGCGTTGGCGTCGCGTCACCACAGTCTACGGACGACGTTTTCGGATCGGGACGGTGATTTGGTTCAGATCGTTCACGCGTCACTGGAGCCCGAGTTTCGAACCGAAACCGTGACCGGAGAAAGCGACCGGCAAATTCGCCAGCGAGTCCTGGCCGAAGCGGGTCGCCCCTTCGACTTGCAAAACGGCCCGCTGTTGCGTTTGGCCGTCTTTCGGTCGGCCGACGACGATCACGTCGTCGTCGCCACGACCCACCACATCATCACGGACTTCTGGTCGCTGATTCTTGTCATGCAAGAGCTTCGCGGATTGTACCCCGCGATTCTTGCCGGCGAGACGCCTGACCTGCCGGCACCTTCGAACAACTACGCGGATTTTGTTGCCCGACAGAATGAATTGCTGGCCGGCCCTCAGCGCGAACGGTTGCGATCGTATTGGCGAAACCAGACCCAAGGCGTCCGACCGATCCTGGATTTGCCCGTCGACTACGTCCGTCCAACAATGTTTACCGGACGCGCCGGCGTCACGGCGATCCACCTGGACAGGAACATCACCGCATCGATCCGTGGCTTGGCAAACCGGCTGGGCGTGACGATCAACACCATCTTGTTTGCCGCGTTGCAAGTTTTTCTGAATCGGATCACGCGACAATCGACGTTTTTGATCGGCAGTCCGTTTTCCGGTCGAGCTTCGCAACGATTCGAAAACACGATCGGCTTGTTTTCCGGAGTCCTGCCGATGCGGGCGGAAGTATCGGACGAACTCAGCTTCGGTCAGCTCGTCGGTCAAGCGGCCAAGACTTTGTTGGACGCACTGGACCATGAAGGCTATCCGTTTGCGGAAATCGTCAAAGACGCTTCGCCCGACCGCGACACCAGCCGCGGGCCCTTGATTCAAACGCTCTGCACGTTCGAGAATTCACAGTCCCAATCCGAAGCCGGTCGCGCTTCGTTTCTGATGCCCGCTTCCGATCCGACCCCGGAAACGCACACGACCGATGTCGGCGGAATGATCCAGGAATCGTTCGCGGTCGATCACCCGACGTGCCATTACGATCTGGAATTCGCTTTCGATTCGAGTGGTGATTCTGTCGACGCGATGATCTGTTATTGCGCCGATCTGTTTGCGAAAGAATCCGTCACCTTGATGGCGAGAAACTTCGAAGCCTTGGTCGGCGCGCTGGCGAAGAACCCCGACCGACCGCTCCGCGATTTGGCATGGCCGCAAGAAACGCTCGGCAAGATTCGGCCTCCCGCGTCCGTCGATTCGGACGCGAATTTGCTCCCCGAGATGCTTCGCTCGGTTTGCGAGCGATTCGCCGATGGATCGGCCGTGCGATCGGTCGGACGATCGTGGACTTACGCTCAGCTCGACCGGGCGTCGCGAACCATCGCCGATCGCCTCCACGCCGCGGGCCTCGGAAACAACGACATCGTTCCGGTCATCGCCCGCAACGGTCCTGATGTCGTCCCGGCGATCCTGGGTGTGATCAGCAGCGGAGCCGCGGTCTGTCCGATCGACGCCGACGGAGCCTCCGTGAACATCGATCAGTTGATCCGGCAGACGTCCGCGAAATGGGTGATTGCCGACGCCCCCGGCGAGGCACTGTGTGATTCGCACGACGTCACCGTGCTGCGGCTCGGTGATTTGCTTGACCCGTCCGTTCCGGTCGCCGACACGTCCGGCGCAGACGACGTCAACATCGCCCCGGACGACTCGGCCTATGTCATCTTCACGTCCGGATCGACGGGAGTCGCCAAGGGCGTGATGATTCCGCACGCGGGAATCGCCAACACGATGAGGTGGCGACGACGACAGGTTCCTCTGCGACACGATGACAAAATCGTTGTGCTGATGTCGCACCAGTTCGACGCCGGCTTCGGGTTGATTTTGGCCACGTTGACGCAGGGAGCCTGCTTGGTATGGCCGGCGGCCACGCCGAACGGTTTGGATTTAGACGAACTGGTCGACACGATCCTTCGCCAAAAAATCACCGTGCTCGCGGCGACCCCCGGTTTGGTGCAAGCGGTCGTCGATCACACCCGTTTTTCCGAATGCGTCGACTTGCGGCAAGTCTGGACCGGTGGCGAAACGATGCCTCGTGATCTGCCGGCGAAGGTCGCGGCCCACTCCGGTGCAACCCTTCGCAACTTTTACGGACCCACGGAAGCCTCGGTCGAAGCGACCTGTTACGAAGTCCCGGCCGATCACGATGTCCGGCGGAGTGTCCCGATCGGTCGATCGATCGATGCCACGACGGTCCGAGTGGTCGATCAAAATCGGAAACCCGTGGCACGCGGAATTCCCGGCGAGCTGGCGATCACCGGCCCCGGCGTGGCCATCGGCTATCTAGGGGATGATGCCTTGACCGAACAACGTTTCGTGTCGCTGACGGAAAATTCGGCCGATCGGACTTATCTGACCGGCGACCTGGGCCGCGAAAACGCCGACGGGTTGATCGAGTTCATGGGCAGGATCGACGATCAAGTCAAAGTCCGCGGCTATCGAATCGAACTCGCCGAGATCGAACAAGACTTGGCTGCGAACCCGAACGTCACCGATTCGGCCGCCTGCGTCGTCGGCGACGGTTCGTCCGCTCGCCTGATCGGGTTCATCGTCTGCAAGGACGGTCTGGCCGGCGATCTGACGAGTCGCTTGCCGCGATTCAAACGTTGCGATCGTGTTCACGTGGTCGACTCGATCCCGAGAAACACAAGCGGCAAAGTCGATCGGCGACGGTTGGCCCGACTCGGCTCGACGGCCGATGTCGCGGGGACGATCGCCATGGAATCGCGTGTCCCGTCAGGCCCCGTGGAGGTTTACTTGGCCCAAGAGTGGTCCAAGATTCTGGACAGGAACGATGTCGCCGCCAACGAAAATTTCTTTGATTCGGGAGGCAGTTCGTTGCAAGCCGCCATGCTGACGTCAAGACTGAGCGAGGATCTCGGCGTCCGTGTGCCGCCGGCCTTGCTGTTCGATCTGGCCGACGTGACGAAACTGGCTCGGCGACTCGTTCAGCTTTATCCCGGCCAGATGGAAGCCCGATTCGGCGTCGCGGCTTTGTCGTCGACAACGCAAGACACCCCGTGGCACCCTCTGATCGCCGCTTGGCAGCCCGGGGGAGATCGCACGCCGATGTTCATGGTCCATCCGCCCGGGGGAATCGTCGTCTGTTACCGGCAACTTGCCCAGCGGCTTTCACCCGATCGTCCTCTGTTCGCGATTCGTTCGCGTGGCTTGCATGGTGACGAGGCCTTGCCGACGGACGTCGCGTCGATGGCGACGGACTACGTCGCTGCGATTGCCGAAACACGTCCCGGCGGACCTTTGATCGTCGGAGGCTGGTCACTCGGCGGTCTGATCGCGATCGAAATCGCCAAACAGTTGCGGGCGGCGGGACGCGATGTCCGGCGGTTGATTCTGCTGGATACGACGATCCCGGATGGGGCGACCGAGTTGGTCGTGACGGAAGATCAAGCGATGGCCGGACGCGAATACGGCCTCGATTTGACGCTGGACCAATTGAGCGAACTGCCACCGCAGGATCAGCTGCCGTTTCTGTGGGAACATGCGAAAAAGCTGGGAGTGCTGGATGACGACACGCCCGCGGAAGTCGTTCGACAAACGCTGAACGATCTGCAGCGACTGTTTCATCATCATGTCGATTTGGCCAATCACTATCGACTCGATCCGATCCACGTTCCGGTGACCTTGTTTCGTCCTACCGATGTCCCCGTCGATGTCGGCGGGCCGACCGATCGAGGATGGTCGAAGCTGGCCGACGAAGTCACAGTGGTCCGCGTCCCCGGACACCACCACAGCATGCTGTCGGTGCCACACGTTGATGAATTAGCCAAGCACTTGGCTTGATTCCGGGACGATCCGGCCGTCGCGAAGATGCACGACCCGATCGGCCCGCTGAGCGACGTTTCGATCATGAGTCACGACAACCAACGTCGTCCCTTGCTCGCGACACAACCGAACGAGCAAGTCCATGATCAAGTCGCCGTTCTCACAATCGAGCGCTCCGGTGGGCTCATCGGCCAACACCAAGATCGGCCGATTGGCCAACGCGCGTGCGACGGCGACTCGTTGCCTTTGACCATTGGACAATTGCGTCGATCGATGATCGATCCGCTCCCGAAGTCCGACTTCGACCAACAGGTCCCGCGCATCGTCGCGTCGCCGGTCCAAGCTGCGATCGTCACCAAACATGGGCAGTTGGACGTTCTCCGAAGCCGTCAGGTTGGGCACCAGATGGAACGACTGAAAAACGAAACCGATCTTTTTCGCACGCAATTGGTCCAAATTCATCGTCGAATCGACCCTCTTACCGTCGAACCAGACACTCCCCGACGTGGGGCGATCCAGAACGCCGATCATGTTCAGCAGCGTCGATTTCCCACAACCACTGGGACCGACGATCGAGACGAACTCGCCACGCCGGACGGATAGACTGAGGTCATCGAGCGCCGTCACGTCGCCGTCGACATAGTGCTTGCCGACGTGGCGTAGTTCGACCAAGCTTTCTTGTCGACTGTCGTTCTCGCTCAACCGCTCTGTCTCGTTTTCGAATGGATGAATGTCAAAAGCCGAATCGCCCCGACCGTCGGTCCGTCGCACCTCAAAATACCAGACCTCTCGGGTTCCTTCGACGCCGCCGAGGATGCCCCAAGAGAAACAGCCTTTCGGATACTTGGCACACAAGGGGTGCGACAGTGATTTCCCGCTCATGGCTAAAACAGGAATCCGCTCGATGAAATCTTGTGACCAACGATCCATGGCCAAGACGGTCGAATTCGCGCGACGGATTCGACCAAGCCTGATCGCATTCGCGTTGATCACGTCGAGTTGGGTTGCCCACGGCGGCTTCGCCGCCGAAGTCACTCGGATACCCGCGGGAACCGTTGTCACGGATTCCGGTGCAAAGACTTGGAACCGGGTCGTCTTGTTGGCCAAGCCTCGCATCGTCAGCGGCAGTGTCGAATCTTTAAACGAATCGATTCGGGATGCGGTTTCCTCGTTCTCCCTGACGATGATGGCCCGCGTCAACAAAAAAGACGGAGCTTTTCAACTCGACGACGTCGGGTTGGGCTACAGCGTGCCGATCAAATCACATCCGACCGTCATCGATTCGGACAGCGTCGAACGCCTGGGTGTCTCCCTGGGCTTCATCCAGCGACAGGTCTTGGGTCAACACGAAACCCGATTGGCGACGACTCGAGTCATCGTTCGGACTTCGACGCTGTTGATTTTTGATGTCCCGGCGATCTTTTTTCGTGACGGCAAACATCGCGACTTTGTCGCCCGCCATCTGGTCTGGATCGATCCGGCAAGCGGGCGTGCCGCGATGGCCACTTGGTTGATGGTCCGTCGCCAAGACGGACGGTTGGTGATCGCTTCGGACCCGCCTCGCGTCGTCTCGGCGGCAACAAAGGAAGATCGACGGATTCATGTCGATGGTGATCAGTTTTTCTTGGGCATTCCCGGGGAGCATGCCTTCGCGCTCGAAGAACTTCCACCCGGAGAGGATCTGAACTGGACCGATGCATTGAAACGCTTGGCGACCCGTTCCACCTACGACGCCGATTCACTCGGCAAGCTGAGTCGAGAGATCAATCGCTTGGTGCGGGCGGACGCCGAACCCGCAGCAGCCCGATGAACACTTCGAAGCCAACGGATGCAGCGGACGCCGATGAAAGTCGTTTCCAGTTCGGAAAGAACTGGCACGCGTTCTTGGGATCCCTTGACGAAGATCGCGTCGAACAGGCGATCCGATCGTTGCGGGAGTTGCTCGGAGATTCGCTCGAAGACAAACGATTTTTGGACTTGGGCAGCGGCAGCGGCTTGTTTTCATTGGCCGCCCACCGATTGGGTGCGGACGTCGTTTCGGTCGACTACGACGACGATTCGGTGGACTGCACGAATCACCTCCGGCGGACCTTCGCTAACGATTCGGATCGCTGGGTCGTCAAGCAAGGGTCGGCCCTCGATGAAGACCAGATGGCGTCGTTCGGAGAATTTGACGTCGTATATTCGTGGGGCGTTTTGCATCACACCGGTGACCTGTGGCGTGCGATCGAAGTCGCCGCCCGGTGTGTCCGCACCGACGGACGATTCGTGCTGTCGATCTACAACGATCAAGGATCCGCCAGTCGACGTTGGTTGCGAATCAAACAGATCTACAACGCGTCCCCCCGACCACTGCGGCCGGCATGGGCCGCCGCGGTGGCGAGCGTCTACGAAGCAAAGTTCGCTCTGGCCAGATTGCGACACGGTCGCAACCCGCTTCCGTTTGCCGACTGGAAAGCCAAGAGACTCGACCGCGGGATGTCGGCGTGGCACGACTGGGTCGACTGGGTCGGCGGCTTGCCTTTCGAAGTGGCCGGGCCCGACGCGATCGTCGAATACCTGACACGTCGTGGGTTCGAGACACAGCAAATCAAACGCATCGGAAAAGGCTGGGGATGCAACGAATTCGTTTTTCGCCGTTTGCGCTTGTGAGAAAACCACAACAGCCGTTCGTGATCCCTCAATCTTCCCATTTCGGGCAGGCCGATTCGAGCCTGCATCGCATCGCGTCGACTCGCATGTCCCAGTTCACGACGAGCCGGCGTCGAAACCCTATCGGGAACGATCAACGTCCACGGACGTTTCGCGAAACGGCTGTACGAGCCAACGCACGCTCTGCTTGAACAGCACACCGCAGTCACGGCCGATCAGAAGGGTACAGGGGACCAAATACAACGTGATCGTGGTCGCGAAGACGACGCCGAAGGCGAGCGAAACGGCCATGGGAATCAAGAATTGAGCTTGCAGCGACCTGTCCAGCATCAGCGGCAGCAGTCCGAAGAACGTCGTCACCGAAGTCAAGAAAATGGGGCGAAAGCGTCGTGCGCCCGCCTCCAGAGCGGCCTGGTCCAAACGCACCCCCGCGGCCCGCCGTTGATTGATGTAGTCGACCATCACCAGGGTGTCGTTGACAGCGATTCCCGCCAGCGCGAGCATGCCAAAGATGGACAAGTACGACGGCGTCAGGTCCATGATCATGTGGCCGAGCAACGCACCGATGACTGAAAAGGGCACGACCAGCATCACATAGACGGGTTGCACCAGCGATTTCAGCGCGATGGAAAGCATGCCATAAAGGGTCAGCAAGACCAGCACGAAACCGACGATCGTTTGCCGACGCGTCTCCTCCGCTTCCACCACATAGCCCTTGTACTGATAAGACAAATTGTTGGCGGCGCACAAGGCGGTCAGTCGCGGGTTGATTTCCTCGGCGATTCCGATCACATCGACGGTCTCATCCACCGGTTGGCCTCCACAGCGAATGATCTCTGCCCCGTCGTTTCGTTCGACGAACGACGGCGCTTTCGTGAACGAGATGTCGGCAACCGTCTCCAAAGGCACCGCGGCGCCCCGCGGTGTGCGGATCCTGATTTGTTTCAACGTATGCAGCGACTGACGCGCCTCTTGAGGCAGTCTGACCATGACGCGGATGTTATCAATCCCTCGTTGCACTCGTTGGGCCTCTTCGCCATAGAAGGCATGGCGGATCTGATTGGCCAGCGTGGCTTGCGTCAGTCCCAATTCGGCCGCGTAGGGCTTTAAGCTGAGTTCTAGTTCATCTTGGCCGTAATTCACGCGTGCCCAGGCGCTGCTGATTCCCTCATAGCTCTCCAGCATCTCTTTGATCTCTCGGGCGACCGCCGATTTCTCTGGCGATGCCGGGCCACGCAGTTCGATGTTCAGATGCTGGTCGTCATATTGGGATCCTTTTTCAAGCGACTCTTCGGTGTGAACGTAGAATCGCTCCGCTTCTGGCATCGGCCCGACCAATTCGGTCAGCCGCGCCGCGAGTTCCGTATTACGAGGCCCCGGCTCGCTGCGTTCCTCCGGCGGCAAGACTTCGAAACCGACATAGCCGCGAGATTTGTCATAGGCTCGTCCCGGAGTTCGCGCGCCGGTCAACCGAATCACGTCTTGCACCATGGACTTGCCGGTGACCGGATCGACAAATTCTTCACCGAGCTGATCCAACGCGTTGACGATCCGGTCGACATATTGGTCGGTCACCTCCAGTGGCGTATCGTCGGGCAGATCAAGCATGGCGCTGATGCGATCGGTATCGACCGGCGGGAACGCGACAAAGCCCAAGCGACCACCCCAGCAATATCCGGCCATGGTCAGCCCCGAGGCGATGAACAGGGCCACGACCACGCCGCGATTTCTGACCGACCAAAGCAAAGTCGGTTGGTAGCACCGCTGGACAAAACTCTCCAAGCCGTTGGCGATCGACGCTTGAAATCGTGAAAACAAACCTCCGGCTTTAGGCTGCCGCAGGTGTTTCAAGTGGGCCGGCAGGATCAGCTTCGATTCGATCAGCGAGAACAAAAGGACGGGTGCGACGACGGGCGGAATCTGACCGGCAAAGTCACCCCACCGCCCCTCGAAAAAGACCAGCGGCAGAAACGCGACGACGGTCGTCAACGCTCCGAACGTGACCGGCGTGGCGACTTCTTGCGTCCCGACGACGGCAGCCTCCAGGGGAGGAACGCCCGTTTTGATCTTCGCATAGACGTTCTCACCGGTCACGATCGCATCGTCGACGACGATGCCCAACACGATGATGAACCCGAACAGACTCATCGAGTTGCCCGTGATTTCAAACCAGGGCATCAACAGGGCCGCTCCCGCGAAGCTGACCGGAATTCCCACGACGATCCAAAACGCCAGCGCCGGTCGAATGAACAGCCCCAGAATGATCATCACCAGCGCGCCGCCCTGCAGCATCGACACGCCCAACGTGCTCAACCGTTGTCGAATGGCACGCGATTCGTCGCCAAAAACTTTCAGTTCGACTCCTTCGGGAAAACGCGTGTGCGCCGTGCGGACGTACTCGTTGACCTTGTCGGAAATCTCTAACGCGTTTTCATCACCGACACGCATGACCGGAACGAACAGAGCCGGTTTTCCGTTGAACATCAGTCGGGGTCGGTCTTCGGTGAAGCCGTCGTGGATGGTGGCGACCTCACCCAAGCTGACTTCGGACCCTTCGGCGGAGCGTACCGGAATCTCGGCAAATTCGTCTCCCGAGTAGGCTTGTCCGCGGGTGCGGACGACGAAGGTGCCGCTATCGCTATCGATGGCACCGGCCGGCAGATCGATCGAGTAAGCGCGGATCGCAGCGGTCAAGTCTTGAAACGTCAAGCCGAAGGCCAGCAGACGATCCACGTCAGCCTCGATCGAGATTTCATACTTCTCGGCACCCCGCACCCCGACCTGACTGATGCCGGGAGTGACCATGAGATCTTGCTGGACGCGACGCGCCACGTCGAGCAATTCCGACGGCGTCAGGTTTCCCGTCACTGCCACCCGCAGAATCTGAAAGGTGCTCTCGGACTCGGGAATGTAAATCCGCGGTCGCTCGGCTTCGCTGGGAAACGTATCGATCGTATCGATCCGCGCGGTCACGTCTTCCAGCAGGACTCGCAAGTCCGTGCCCGGCTTCGCGGTGAGATAAAACCGAGCCATTCCTCGTGAGCCGTCTGCGTTGAGTTGCTTGATTCCCTCCAGTCCTTCGAGGGCTTCTTCGATCGGAATCAGAATGGCCTGTTCCACATCTTTTGCCGTCGCACCGCGATAGGGCATGGTGATCATGACGGTGTTCCAACTGAACGCCGGTGAGACCTCGAGCGGAATATGATTCATCGCGGTGTACGCACCCGCGACCAGGATTGCCAACATCAAAAAGTTGGCGGCGATACCATTTTCGGTGAACCAGCGAATCATGGGGAATCAAGCTCCCTGGAAACGAGGGTCGTATCCGATTCGGCGTCGGGAATGATTTCGACCCGGCTTCCCTGCGGTGCGTAAACCAAGTTGGTGGTCGCCAACAGGTCCCCGTCTTTGATCGACGGATCACGCACGACCATGTACTCCTCGTCGGACCAGAGTGGTTCGATCGTCTGCTGGCTCAGCGTCAGTCGTTCGTTATCCACCAGCAACACTTTGTCGAGCTGTCTGACCGCATGGCGAGGAATTTTGAGGACGTCCTTCAACTCTTTGCCGACGATCCTTGCCACCACCGGATGTCCGATCCGCAGCACGGCCGGTTGCTCGGTCTGCAAACCGAACGGATCGTCGATACGGGCCACCGCGAAAAGCTCCAAGGAGTCGGGATCGAGTTGGCCTTCCGTGCGAACGATCCTACCGGACCAAGTGTATTCCGCCGTATCGTCCAGGGCGTCACGCAATTGCACCTCGACGGTCGCATCACCACTCGCCTCGGGCAAATCGAGGTACGGGAGATCACTTTGCGCGAGCGGTAGCCGGACCTCGGCATAGTCAACCGAAAAGACCTCCCCAAGATCGGTGCCGGGATCGACCTGTTGCCCAAGCCCCACGAATTTCTGATGGACGCGGCCGTCGAACGGTGCGATGATCTGATCACGCTGAAGCCTTTGCCGCTCAAGCTCGAGTGCCGCCTGGCTGGCCTCCAAGCCGACTTCTGCCGCCCGCAGTTGTGCCTCGAGTTCCTGCAAAACCCTTTTCTTGGTGTATGTCTCCAAGACCGCCAATTTTTGTTGCTTCAGTTCGAGCGCCTTTCGCGCCGATTGAACGGTGATTTTTTCGGCATCCAGTTGCAGCGTGCGGATCGTCCCTTTGGCCGCCAAGCGAGCCGTGGACGCGAAAGCCAGCTCAGCTATTCGCACCCGTTGGTCGGCGTCGAAGATCTCCATCTCCAGGTTGTCTTGCAATTCCCGAAAGGTGCCTTCGAGATATTCTGTGATGCTCGTCTTGGCGACCTCGACGTTGCTTTCGGCAATGATCTTGTCGGCCAGAGCCCGCTCGTAGTTGATCTTTTGTTGCGTCAGCTTGTCTTCGATCTGTGACGGGTCCAGTTCTACCAGCACATCACCTTCCTGAAAAAACGCACCGACCTCGAACTCGGGGTGGATCGCCACGACACGCCCGGCGGTTTCGGTCCGCAGCGTGATTTGGTTGTGCGGCTGCACGATGCCGTTGGTCTTCACCGCGACGGTGTAGTCGTCCCTGAATAGCTTGGTGACTTTGGTGCGGATCAGCCGTTTCTCGCCTCGTTTCGCTTTCTCCTCCGACGGTTCCACCGACAATCGCGTAAAGGCGAATCCGCCGAGCCCCAGGATCGCCAAGGCGATACAGAGTCGTGCGAGGCGAGCCAGAAAGAACCGTATATTCATACTTCAACGCGGGATGTTAAATGAATGCAGCGTGTCGAATCACCAGACAGTCCCAGATCGGACGAGGGAATGAGAGGCATCCGACGCCGACGGGGGAACCAATTCGACTTCAAAGATTTCCAACCCCGCGGGCTGTCTGGTATTCGTAAAGCACCAAACCCCAGCCAGAAGTAAATGCTCTGGCTTGCGCGGCAGCTCATCGGCTTGATGATGAACGCTGGGATCCAATTTGAAACTCGCCGTATCGAATTCGGCCTCAAATTCGCTATCGGGCCCGTACAACTGATCGGACTTGGCAAAGAATTTTCCGGCGAACTCACCGTCTGTCTGAGTCATCCGCATTCCAAAAAAGACATGAGCGGCGGATTTCAACCTTCCCCGCACGATCAAGCGACTGCCCGGCTTGACCAGCAATGGCCCCACCCCTGACTTGGAAAGCTGCAAACCGATCAGGTACAGCGTCTTTGACGTTGCGTGGGGTGGTACGAAAGGGATGGCTCGCATGGACGCTGGACGATCGTCGGTGCCGGGGGACCAAGTTCCGTAGCCCTCACCGGGCCCCAATCGCAACGAACTCTTCCAGCGATCACTCGCCTTCGGCACGGTCTCTAAATTCAACTTCTCGTCGGCCGTGGCAACCAGGCGATGCATCGCGGGCACCTTGATCGACTCGCGATCACTCAACCGATGCAACTGAACCTGTCCCTCGATGACATTCAAGGCGGTCGATGACATGCCGGCTTCGACGTCAAAACTTGTCCCCAACACGGTCAGCGTGGCGGCATGAGTGTAGATGCGCATCGGCTTGTCCGGAGGTTGCTTGGCTATCTTTGCCGAAAGCGAACCCGCTTTGAGATACAGCTCTTTCTGGGCCACGTCGGAGAACGTGAGCATCGAATATCCGGAAATCGTGACGGTGGAACCGTCCAAAAATTCCAATTGAAACCATGCTTCTGGTGACAAACCGTCGATGGTGCCTCCCGGCAACGGCGCCCCCACTTTCAGTTCATGAACGACTTGACCGGCGTCGCCCGTCCAGCGGAGCGGGCCGCTCAAGCCGGTGATTCTGGCGACAGCTTCCTCGGTTTCTTGAACCCGATTCGACATTGCCGTCAGCAACCACAAACCTAGCACCGCAACCGTACCGAGCGCGAAGATTCCTTTCAGCCTTGCCGGCGCCAATATAGGCCTGGCCCCGTCGATCGGTGGTTCGTCCCTGGTGATCGTACTCAGCTCGGCGGATCGCCGCAGTTCGGCATCCACCTGACAGTATTGCTTGAACAGGCTTCTCGCCGCCGCGGACCCTCGCAAAGTCTGTTGCAAGACTTCGGATTCACCCTCCGTGATGCGGCCGTCAAGCCACGCATTGATGAGGCCGTCCAACTGATCTCGATTCATATCGCGCCCTCGGCAGAAACTCCCTTGGCGACGCAATCCAGCAAGGATCGTCGCAACCTTTGAATGACTTTATAGAACGATTGCTCACTCTTACCGCTCTGAATCGCGACGTTGCGAATGAACACTCCGGGCTCGTGCACACGCAGAATCAGCTCTCGCGCGTTGGGTGCCATCTTCTGCAGACACGTCTCCAAATGTCGACGCCGAGCCTGCTCCGGATCTTCTTCATGCGACGGATCCGCCAGCAGCTCCCAAACATCATCGGAGAAGACGAGAGGCGATCGGGCGACACGACGACGGTGCTTCAATGCTTCAAATCTGGCGATCGTTAGCAGCCAACCGCCGAACGAAGTGCCGTTTTCAAACTCGCGGAATTTCCTCCAGGCCACCAAGCTGGCCTCTTGCGTCACGTCTTCCACGTCTTGCCATGTCGGCAATAGGCCGCGCAGGAACGCTCGAACTCGGGGTTCGTGCTCCAACAGCAAACGCACGAATTCTTCGTACTGGTCATTTTCCGGTCGGTCACTCATCGGACGTCAATCGATAGGGGTACCATTCTTCTGGTGAATGCGAGTTTTCTAGGGAATGCGAGTCGCTTCGAATCAGTCACCGAATTCACGGCAGCCTTCGTCACCGGTTCGGAAAGGGTCCCCCGGCTCGGAGCAAGCGGGCGAGCAGGAGTCTTCCTCACCCCCTCAATACTCCCCCGTGCCGGAAAGCTGGACATTAAATCTTAGTTCTCTGCGTTCAAGCGGCCGGAAATCAGCTCGACCGATGGAACTTCCGTATTTCCTTGACCGCGAAATCGGCACGAAATCGGCACGGAGGGAAGCCGACCAGGCGGGACCAAGGGATTCAGGATATCTGAACACCATGTGGCCATTTTTCCGGAGCGAGGGAGTGTTCCAGCGAGTCGTCCTCACTTCTTTGGACGGCCGCTGGATCAACTTCACTCTCCGTCCCGAACCAGATCATCCGAAAGACCAAGAAGACGAAGCCATGAAAAACCGTTTCATTCCGCGTGGTTTAATCTTTTGCATCACCTGCATCATCGCGGTCACCGCTTTCGCCCAGGGGAAAGCATCGCGAGGGCGTGAGGGCAATGCTGAAGATTTCGTGGTGGTGCCAGACGAACAAGCGATGGCGGCCAAGCAAAACGTTTTGAAAAAGATCGATTCCGTGGCCGGTCGGGCGCAGCAAGCTCCCAATGTCGTGCTGATTTTGGCGGACGATCTCGGCTACGCCGACACAGCCGTCTACGGTTCGCGATCGATTCCCACGCCGCATATCGATGCGCTCGCCGACGCCGGCGTTCGTTTCACCGAAGCTTATGTCACCGCGGCGACCTGCAGCCCGTCGCGTGCCGCGCTGATGACGGGACGGTATCAGCAGCGTTTCGGATTCGAGTTCAATACTTCGAGCGCGGCGATCACGCATCGCGAAAGTCGTGGCTTGGACCCGGCTGTGGTCACCTTGGCCGACGTCTTCCAACGTGCCGGCTACGCCACCGGCATGTTCGGCAAGTGGCACTTGGGAACCCGAGATTACTTTCATCCACAGCAACGCGGCTTTGACGAGTTCTTCGGATTTCTGGCCGGCGCCCATTCCTTTTTTCCAGCCGAGCTGGACGAACCGGCCTTTTCAAGCGTCATGCGAGGCAGGGAACCGCTGATCGAACCGGAATACTTGACGGATGCGCTGGCACGCGAGACCGTCGCGTTCATCAAGTCGCACGCCGGCAAGCCGTTCTTTGCCTACGTCCCCTTCAACGCAGTCCACACGCCGATCGAAGCGGCCGAGAAGTACCTGCGTCGCTTTCCCGACGTCACGAACCGACAACAACGAACCTACAACGCGATGACGAGCGCGCTCGACGACGCCGTCGGAAGAATCGTTCGAGCACTCGACGAAACGGGCACCCGCGATGAGACGCTGGTGATCTTTCTGAACGACAACGGAGGCCCCCTCTACACGAAAGTCCAAAGCAACGGTCCGCTGCGACTGGGAAAACTATTTCTCTTTGAAGGCGGGATTCGCGTGCCCATGATCGTCAGTTGGCCGCAAACCCTCGAGGCCGGCAAGGTGTATCACCAGCCGACCAGTGCCCTGGATGTATTCGCCACAGCTTGTGCCGCCGCGGGGATCTCGCTGCCACCGGAACTGACGCTCGATGGCGTCGACTTGCTGCCCTACCTCCGCGGTGAAAGAACGGAAAGTCCCCACGAAGCACTGTTTTGGAGTAACGGCCCCAACAAGGCGGTGCGGATGGGAAAGTGGAAGCTGATCATCGTCGGGAAGCACAAGTTCTTGTTCGACCTGGAGAGCGACCTCGGCGAAACGAACAATCTGGCCGAAGCGAATCCGGATGAACTGCAGAAGCTCGAACGTGCCTGGAAAGGCTGGCAAAGTCGGATGCAGCCTCCCGCCTGGCCCTGCAAGCCGGACGGACGCATCATCGACATCGATGGCGTGCCTTATCAACTGAACATCTAGAGCAGACCGACAGGGCAGACGAATCTTCGCTCAGGTGCAACGCAAAGATCCATCATCGTCGATGACCGAGACGAACGGCTTGAATTCGTCAGCCGTCGATTGAATGATGCGAATCACTCTTTCGGCCAGAGGCGATGAACTTCGGCCACGAAGTCGAACGATGCCGGCATGGGTCATGAGCTTCGGCGCGTCGACGGGAAGAACCGCCAAGCGTCCCTCGGCCAACTCTTCCTCGATTGTCGTTGACAGCGCGGCGCTGACGCAATCGCCTGCCAAAACAATACGCTTCAGCATGGAATAGCTCTCGCATTGAATGTTCGGCATTGGCTTCGGCGTGCTTTCGGTCCGTTCTTCCTCGGACATCGCAGCGGCAAACCAATCGACGGCCCAGACGGGCATCCGCGGCGTGGCCAGCGGATACTTCAGCAGATCGCGTTGCGATACGATCGGTCGCGACGCCAGCGGATGACCGGTGCGACAAAACCAAACGAATTCCTGAGCCGGAAGCGGCTCGCAATCGAACCGATCGTCGTGAGCCCATTCCGCAATATCTGCCACAAAAAAATCAATCTCGTTGTCGAGCAGCCATTCGGAGAGCTGCTGCCAGTGATCCACCCGCAGGTTGATCCGAACCTCGGGATGGGCTTCCGCCACCGTCGCCAACGCGCGGGCGATGTAGGATTCAGACATGGCGGGGCCGAGCCCCAACGAAAGCGCGCCCACCTTGAGTCCGCTGAGTAGATCGACGGAACGCTGTAACTCTGTCACCTCATTCACGACCCGCTTGGCGCGAACGATCGTCTCTTCACCGATCATCGTCGGCACGATTCCGGATCGAGAACGGTCAAAAAGTAACCCGCCGAACTGCTTTTCGAGCCTCTGAATCGACTTGGTCAAAGCCGGCTGACTCAATCCGACCGCCGACGCCGCTCGCCCGAAATGGCGATGCTCGTTCAGGCTGAGGAGATTCCTCAAATCGCGAAGTTCAAGCATGACGGTCAGAGATTCCTGGAACCCGCTTTTTGATTCCGCTGGGTTATCGAATAATGTTCATAAATTACTTTTGGTAATCTTGCGGGTCAAGACGCTCGACCCTATAGTGCTGCCCCACGCCCCCCGTGGCCCCCCAGGCATCTTGGGGAACTGGTGGCTGGACAACGTACCTTTCGTGGGAAACCCCACTCTTCTTCTTTGCCGACCGAAGGAACTGAAATGATTTTCAAGTATCTCAAGTGCGTGATCGCCCTTGTTTTAACACTCAACTCGCTAGCAGCCGTATCGGCCAGCGCCCAAGACAAACCCAATGTGCTGGTGATTTGGGGAGACGACATCGGTACCTGGAACATCAGCCATAACAACCGTGGCATGATGGGCTACCGAACACCCAACATCGATCGCATCGCCAAGGCGGGCGTCAGCTTTACCGACTACTACGGCCAACAAAGTTGCACCGCGGGACGCGCCGCGTTCATCAACGGGTCCGTCCCGGTGCGGACAGGAATGACCAAGGTCGGCATGCCGGCGGCCGAAGAAGGCTGGCAGGCGAGCGACGTCACGATGGCGACGGTCATGAAAAGCCTCGGGTACGCTACGGCGCAGTTCGGCAAGAACCACCAAGGCGACCGTGACGAACACCTGCCGACGATGCACGGCTTTGATGAATTCTTCGGCAACCTTTACCACTTGAACGCAGAAGAAGAGCCGGAGAACCGTGACTATCCCGGTGACATGGTGCTTGCCAACGGCAAAACGTTTCGCGAGCAGTTCGGACCCCGAGGCGTGCTGAAATGTAAAGCGGACGGAAACGGCGGTCAAACGATCGAAGACACCGGACCGCTGACGAAAAAACGAATGGAAACCATCGACGAGGAATCGTTGGCGGCGACGAAGGATTTCATCAAGCGGAAGCATGAGGCCGGCGAGCCTTTCTTCTGTTGGTGGAATGCGACGCGGATGCATTTCCGCACGCACGTGAAAGAAGAACACAAGGGGCTCAGCGGACCGAATGGCAATGAGTATCACGACGGCATGGTCGAGCACGATATCATGGTCGGCGAACTGCTCGATTTGCTCGACGAGCTGGGTCTTGCCGAAAACACGATCGTTCAATATTCGACCGACAATGGTCCCCACTACAACACTTGGCCCGATGCCGGCACGACCCCTTTTCGAGGCGAAAAGAATTCGAATTGGGAAGGTGCTTACCGCGTCCCTTGCTTTGTCCGCTGGCCCGGCAGATTTCTCGCCGGCGAAACGCTCAACGGAATCGTCTCGCATGAAGATTGGTTGCCGACCTTCGCGGCGGCGGGCGGAGCACCGGACATCAAAGAGAAGCTTCTCCAGGGTGTCGAGCTCAACGGACGGACGTATAAAAATCACATTGATGGCTATAACCTGCTGGATTATCTCAGCGGAGAAACCGAGAAATCGCCGAGAAAAGAATTCATCTACGTCGACGACGGCGGTAAAGTCGCGGCGATTCGCTACGACGACTGGAAAGCCGTCTACTTGGAAAACCGAGCGAGCCAGTTACAGGTTTGGCGGGAACCCTTTATTAACCTTCGCCTGCCGTTGTTGTTCAACCTGAGACGGGATCCTTTTGAAAAGGCCCAGCACAATTCCAATACCTATCACGACTGGGTGATCGATCGGGCCTACGTTCTCGGACCGATGCAAGTGGTAGCCAGTCGATTCCTGAATACTTTGAAGGAATATCCGCCCAGCCAGCAACCGGGTGATTGGAGTCTCTCCTCACTGGAAAAAAGAATCAAGGCGATGACCATCGGTGGAAACTGATCGACGGCTGTTCAAGGGGTGCTCATCACGAGCGCCCCTTTTTTCGGGTTCCTTCGGCCCGAGAACCATGATCGACCGGATGATGGCAAATCGGATTTGCCGGCTTGACCGGCAATGGCACGACGAAGGTCGTTGATGAAGGCCAACGTCACCAACATCGCCAAGCCACCGATCAGAAACAGCATGGCCGCGTCGCCGGGATCGCCGTCGATCCATGCGTGGATGCCGCTGCCCGCGGCGACCAAAGGTCCGATCGATACGATCAAAATCAACCAACGGTCGACCGCGGAGGGATGGACGACGGGACGGTTCGGCATGGTCATGTCGATGGCACGGCCAAGCGATGTTGCCTGATCTCGCGCGCGGCCAGACGTGGAAGAATGACCGAAACGGCCGCCGCCGCGAGCAAACTGATGATGAACGACGTCCATTTTTCCGGTCCCGCGTTCGACCGTGCGACGTCGCCGGCGACGGCCCCGCAATGAACCCAAATCCATTGCGGTATCGATCCGACCGCGGCAGCGGAAAGAAACGGCATCAGCCGGGCGCCGGCCGCGCCGCTGGTGTAGCTGATCACGCTGGTCGGAACGGGAGCCAATCGAAACAGCAAATGCGTCCCGAAGCCTGCGCCGCCGGCCAAGCTTTGCAAGGCCTTCCAGCCGACGCCTTGTCGCCGACGCACCCAATCCGACAACCAAAAACGACCGATGGCGTAATTCAATGACGCCGCCAACACCGCCGCGGCAGAGAGCGTGACGCAGCCCGTCGGCATGCCGAACACCGCGCCGGCGGCTAGCGAAATCGCCGTCTTGGGGACCAAGAACGACATCATCGCGGCCGCCAAAAAGACGAAAACCGGTGGCCCCAAAAAGCCGAATTGGTCAAGCCTTGACAGAGCGATCGCCGGCCGAACTCCGGCCAACATGGCGGCACACCCGCCGAGCAGAATCGCGGCGGGAATCAGCAAACGGGCAATTGGCTTTGACACAGACACAACGACAGGGGATACACTTCGGCCAGTCATTGAGTTCAGCATAAACCGAAGCGATTGAACAGGCATCGCCCGTGCCCGATCAAAGGATCCAAACCTCACCGACAAACGTGGAAAGCTGGCAACCTTGGCATCGATTCAATCTTTCTCGCAATCCGTTCGGCGAATTGACACGTGACGAGCGGGCCGAGTCGGCAATCCTGGACGATTCGATTTTGACATCGATCATCGCCGAACGCTTCCACGCCACGCAGTGGATCGGCAAATGTGGGCGCGGCAAAACGAGCGCGCTCCTGGCACTGTGGCGGCAAATGGACGACGCCTCGTACGTCTTGCTTCCCGAGGACGGGCCTTGTCCGGCGATCCCGAGCGGATCTCCGTTGATGATCGACGAAGCCCAGCGACTGCCGCGAAGCGTTCGGCGATCGATCTTTGCCAGCGGCTTGCCCCTGATGTTGGCGACCCATCGAGATCTATCGCGACCGCTTCGACAAGCCGGGTATCAGGTCCATTCGATCCGACTGGGCGACGCCCCGTCGCCGACGGTCGTCCGACGAATCCTGAACCGTCGACTGGAACACTGCCGACTGGGACCGGGGCCGATTCCTCAAATTTCGCTTGGAGAGACGCGTCAATTGACGCGTCGTTTCGGCAGCGACATCCGTGCCATCGAACACGACCTTTACGAGCGAGTGCAATCACAAGCCTTTCCCTCAACGTCCCCGCCTGATCATGCCCAAATGCAATTTGTCGATTCAGTTGGATGAACCCGATCGCGTCTACACGACGGGAGAAAAAGTCAAAGGCGTGGTGCGTGTCGACGTCGACGCCGACGTGAACTGCAACGGGTTGGAGATCAAGTCCGGCTGGAAGACGCACGGACGCGGCAACGTTTCGTCCGGTGAAAGCGAAACGATCACGGCGTTTTCGGGAACCTGGAAAGCCGGCCAGCAAGCCGAGTACCCCTTCGCGTTGGCGGTCAACGATTGGCCGCCGACCTATCACGGTCATTACCTGAACGTCGATCATGGCATCGACGCCCGGGCGAAGATCCCTTGGGGTTTCGACCCAAAAGCAAGCGCGGCCTACCAAGTGCGCATTTCCCATGCCCCCGAAACCCTCAGTGCCGCACCGCAGCCCCCGTCGATCGGTGCGATCGGCGGTTGCTTGACCGGCCTGATTGTGTCGGCCGTGGTCGGAGTCGTCGCGACCCTGTTCGTGATGAACCTCGTTTTCACCATCTTTGTCTTCGTCGCGCTGGCCGCCGTGGGGATCCTGCTCGTCGTCCGTTACGTGATGCCGAAAATGGTGCTAGGAGACGTTTCGTTGGAACTCGATTCCGACCGAGTCCATCCCGGCCAAACCTTGAAAGGCCGTCTTTCCATGTCGCCGCGAAAGTCCGCCCAGATCAACGCCATCACCGCGGAATTGCACGGCGAGGAATATTGTGTCAGCGGAAGCGGAAGCAATCGAAAAACGCATCGACACGAATTATTCAAAGCGACCGAAACACTCCAGTCATCCCTGCGTCTGCAGCCCGGCCGAGATCAATCGATCGCGTTGAAGATCCAGATCCCCGCGACCGAAGCCTATTCCTTTGATCTGGGTGACAACGAGATCCGCTGGACGGCGAAGGTCCGCATCGACATTCCGCGTTGGCCCGACTGGTACCAAACGATCAAACTGTCGGTGGTCCCGGCCGCCGACACGGCGGACGATCATTCGGCGGTGGTGGGGAACGCCGCCGGAACCGCATCGCCGATGGCCGAGGATGCGGCCGCGGACATCACGTTCGCCGAAACGGCCGAACACTTGTTCGCCCTTCGCGGCGACCGCGACCGAGTCGAGGCCTTGACCGCGGCGGTGACCGGACTGACCTTCCCCATCGAAGCGTTCGTGGAACGACGACTGCTGTACGCGGGCGACGACGCGGCGCATTTGGACAAAGACGGATACGCCGTCTGGGCACACTACACCGAACCCGCGTTGCCCATGGTATTGTACGTTCCTCGTGACATGGCCGACGACTTCGAACAAGTCGGCCGAGACCTCTGGCGGGGAAGTGGCACCATTGTGGGATGGGACAGCGAACACCGCCGACTACAAATCAAACTGGTTGGTGCAACATGAAAGCTCTTGCTTTGCAGACCTCGTTCACGTTTTTTCTTGGCAGCTTGCTTCCCGCGTCACTACACGCCGAATCCGTCGGTCCGATCACCGAATCGCCGCTCGAGGCTTTCGTCAAGAAAGCGGAACCCGCCTTCGCTTGGTCCATCACGGAGCGGAAAGAAAACGGCGGTTTCACCAGCCTGTCGGTCAAACTGACCAGCCAGACATGGCAAGGCAAACCTTGGCAACACGACGTTCGCATTTTTCGCCCCAAGCCGTGCCTCCATCCGAGTTCGGCGATCTTGTTCATCAACGGAGGATCGAACGGTCGAGAACCGAACCAGGGGATCGAAGCGGCCTCGGTCGCCCTGGCCGGCATGAGTGGCATGCCCGTGGTTGCGGTTTTTCAAGTCCCCAATCAACCCTTGCTGGGAGGAAAATACGAAGACGAATTGATCGCCGCGACTTGGTTGAAATACTTGGACACCGAAGACGCGACTTGGCCGCTGTTGTTTCCGATGGTCAAGAGTGCCGTCCAAACGATGAACGCCGCCGACGCGCTCAGTCGCAAAGAATTCGGCCAACCGATCGAAAGCTTCGTCGTCACCGGCGCGTCCAAACGAGGCTGGACGAGTTGGCTTTCGGCCGCCGCGGTGGACCGCGTCGTCGGCATCGCGCCGATGGTCATCGACACGTTGAACTTTCGCAAACAGATGCGGGACCAGAAAGAAAAGTGGGGCGACTTCAGCGAACAAATCGCTGATTACACCGAAGCGGGTCTGATCAATTTGGAGAACGAAACGCCGCGGGAAAAACAGCTGCGCGTGATGATGGATCCGTACGAATACCGGGATCAAATCGACGTCCCCAAATTGCTGATCCACGGATCCAATGACCGTTATTGGCGGTGTGACGCGATGGACAATTACTGGCCGGATCTGACGTCGCCCAAGAACGTGTTGACGATCGCCAACGCCGGTCACTCGCTCGAGGGCGGCCACCTGCGAGTCACCGCGGCGATCGCGAATTTTGCCCAACGCTGCGTCGACGGTCGCCGGCTACCCGAGGTCGATTGGTCGGTGGAGCTTGAAAAGGACGAACGTTTTTTGGTCTTCGAAGCGATCGCCGATCAACCGGTGTCGAAGTTCACCTTTTGGGTCGCGTCGTCGCCGAGTCGAGACTTTCGCGACGCCAAATTCGAAGCACGAACGCCGACCGCCAAACGCGCCGATCGGGCCAAACTTCGCGTCGACGTGCCCACCGGACGACACGTCGCGGTCTTCGCCGATCTGACCTTCGGATCGTTGCTGACAAGCTTTGATCTGTCGACCGGCATCGCACAGCCGAATTTCTAGCCGCCACACCGACGCGGCGATCACTCCCAAATTCGCAGCGGGGGACAATCGCCCCACGGCCAGACCTTGGGCTTGGGCGTTCCGTGCAAACAACGAATCTCGTCGCTGTAATGCAGACAAGGCGGCAGTTCGCCGTAAGGGTTCGGGTTGGCTTCCAGGAACGGCGGACGCAGCGGAAGATCCAACTGTTCGTCGTCCACACCGGCCCAATACCCGTTGGGATCGACGCGGACGGCTTCCATTTGCAGGAACAAATCGATCCGTCCGAGGATGAAGGAGATGTGTTCGCGGGCGACCGCGTTCAGCGCCGACGTGTACGCCTGCTGGGCTTCCAAGAAGTCGCGGGCGACCACGTTTCCGACCGCAAGCTGCAACTGCAAGCGGGTGCTGACGACTCGCTCGTACGCCAGGGCGGCCGAAGCGACGGCGATCTCGTACTGGTTTCGCCGCAGGCGTAGCTGACGCAGGCTTTCGCGAATCGAAAACTTGATCTGGTCTTGTTGTTCGATCAGGGCGCGGCGGGTGGCGTTGTAATTGATCAAAGCCAAGCGATAGTTATTGCGTTCGATCCGTCGGTTCAAGGGCGTGTCCAGCCCCAGACTGAGCCTCGTTTCGCTGTCGTCGAAGGTAAAATCGAACGGCCTGTTGGCCGCCGAGTTGGTTCGCAAGATGTGTGTCGCCCGAATGTCGATGATGGAACGTAAGTCGTCGGCGGCCAGTTTGATCTGTCGCCTCGCATCGGCCAGTTCGCCTCGCTGATTCATCAGATCCAAGCGTTGGACCAGCGCGATCAACATCGCCTCGTCGTCTTGAACGTCGACTTCGTCCAACCCTCCCACGTCACCGCCGGCGATGCGATCGACCAACGCGATCGTATCGGCGACGGTCTGGGCGATCACATCGTCCAGGTCCTGGTCGTCTGCGGGTAACAAATCGCCCACCGCCAGGTCGACGACCTTTTCGACTTCTTCTTTGAGCGCCTCGCCGGCTTTCACCAAGTCCGGCAGTATGTCCAATTTTTCCCGGGGGATCGCTAAATCCAATTGTTCGACCAGAGCATCCAGGTCGCTTTCGTAATCGCCAATCACCCCGGCGATGCGGTCCCGTTCGATGTCGTCTTCGTCGCCCTCCGCTTCGTCGGTACCGTCGGCATCGGGCGTTTCTTCGCCGGTTTCCTCGGTCATCGCGTCATCGCCGTCGTCTTCTTCCAACATCTCACGAACCAGCAGGGCGCGTCGGGCTTGTTGCAGCCGCGCGTCGACCAGGTCCACCGTCCGAGCGAATTGCAGCAACAACAGCGGCGGTCGATCCGCGTTCAATTCTCTTCGCCGAACTTCCTCCAATTGATCGCCTCGCAAACGGACCTCGAACAGTGAAAGCAGCCGTCGCAGTTCCCGAATCCCCCTCTCCTCGTCGGTTTCGCCTTCACCTCCTTCGATCTGACGGCGGACGCGAAGCGTGTCATCCAAGCGGTCCACCAACACCGTCGCGCCGTTGACCACCGCATCTCTTTCGACGCGGTTGCTGGCCGCCGTGTCCATCAGAGCTTGTTTGGTCCGTTGAACCAGTTGACGCGTGACGGTCAGTTCGTCACTGGACGTCAACGCATCAAGTTCCAGCAATGAAATATTCATGGGCATTTCCGGCGGCAGACCGATCTCCAGTTTCAACCGGTCCAGCGACGTTTCCAAGCGATTGCAATCGCCGACCAGATCACTTTGGCTGCGGAGCGCGTTTTGCTCGAACTGGTCGACCTGAATTCGCGGGATTCGACCGGCTTGCAGATACTCTGCCCTGCCCTGCAAGAAGGCTCGCAGGTTACTGAAATAATCTTGTGAACTGATCTCGATCGCGCGATAGGTCAACAGCAAGTTGTAGTACCGGCCGGCCAAGTCCACGGCCAATTGTCGACGAAAGCGGATCAAATCCCGTGCCGCGTAGACGACGTCCCGTTCGGCTTGCGTCAGACTTTCGAACACGATGTCTCGCTGCAACAAAGTCTGTTGAAAATCGAACAGCAACTCCGATCCGACACGTGACGAGAAACCTTGCGGACCGTTGAACGTCAAGACGACGTCATTGGCGAAGCTGGCCAGGAATTGACCGCCCGTATTCAACGTCTGGGTGACCGCCGCAGACGTCGGGATGCCGAGCCGGTCGTTGGTGATGCCGCCGACTCGGATGGTCTGATAGTTCAACGCGGTCCCGTTGCCCCGCCGCGTCGGTCGCAAAAGAAACTCGAAACGTTCCTGCGTCAAACGCAGCGCGACGCGGTAAAGCGTTTCTTTGCGTGTCTGGTACTCGCGACTGTTGATGACCGTCAACTCCATGATGTTGGGCAACGTCAGTCGCGGCGCGTCGCTGAGCAATTCACGAATATCGGACGCTTCATCGTCCGGAAACGAGAGGCGATATTCGTCCCGGACGGATTCGAATTCCAGCATCCGCGGTACACAAGTTTGCGGAATCCTGCCCCAGTAATCCGCGGGAATCGGCACGATGCGAAGGCCCGTTTTGGATGCCGACGGAGTTTCCTGGGGCGCTTCGTCTTTCAGGTCGGCGGGCGGTTCGTCGCCGAGCAGATCGTCGCCGCTGACCAACGCCGCGAAACTGATCTCGTCGGGCGTCGTGACGTCAGCGGCGGGCAACCGCGTCGGCTGGGGGTCCGACGGCGGCACCTCTTCCACGGCCGAGACCTGACTGACCGAGCGAAAGTCTTCCGGCACGATCAGTTCGGGAAACTCGACGGCGTCATCGTCGCCGGGTTCCCCGTCGGGCTTCTGAGCTTCGTTCAATTCCAGCGGACCGTCCGGCTCCGTGCCTTCATCTTGCGCCGGATCATCCGTCGCCTCGACGCCCTCGAGTTCCGATGGTTGTTCGTCGCTTTGAAGCTCCAGGGGCGCGTTGGGATCGCCCGTCACCAATTCGGGCAGAACGTAGTCGTACAACCTCGGTTCCGGCGGCGGCAGCGCCGGGCAGTCGGGCGGCGACGGATCAAAAAAGCGGCTCCTTGGATCGACTTCGATCCCGGGAAGCGGCGGCAGGTTCCACGCTTCTGCCGCCCGTTTCTCTTGATAAATCTCCGCGACTTGGCGATCGGCTTGGGTGCGATAGTGCTTTCGCGAGCAGCCTCCGGTCATCACCGCAGCCGACAACAATACCGCCCAGGGAGTCCGTGCGAGCAAGGTCCGACGACGCCGCGACTTGTGAAACAATGGAAACCCGCTTTGACCAAGGAAAAAGAACCGACGCCTGTTGGAATCGGCAATCGGTTATTCCTGGTTCGACGGTTTTTCGTTCGATCCCGGTCGTTCGGGTTACGTCAAGTTTGCGGCTCGGTCGAGTTACGCGACGTCGCTATTGCTGACGCAACGCTTCGATCGGGTTCATCGCAGCCGCCTTGTAAGCCGGGTAGACGCCGAAAATGATCCCGATGGCGACCGAGATTCCGAAGGCCAACGCGATCGATCCCAAACTGGTCATCGTCTTCATCCCGGCGACCGCCGTGACGACGATCGGGATGGTGACGCCCAACACGATCCCTAGCAGTCCGCCGGTGGCTGACAACACAGTCGTTTCGACCAAAAACTGGCGGATGATGTCGCGTCGTTTTGCACCGATGGCGCGTCGGATGCCGATCTCGCGAGTCCGCTCGGTCACGGTCGCCAACATGATGTTCATGATCCCGATGCCGCCGACCAATAACGAAATTCCGGCGATGGCTCCGAGGACGAGGTTCCAAATGCGTTTTTCGTGTTCCGCTTGAGCCATCAATTCCAACGGCACCAAAACCTGGTAATCCTGTTTTCCCGCATGGGTCTTTTGCATCAGATCGCGAACCATCGTGGCGGTGGGAGCGACACGATCCGACGCGTCTTCTTGTCCGGCGACGGCCAAGGTGATCTCGCTCAGTTCCACGCGATTCAGTTCCCGGCTGCCACGCGATCCCTCTCGCGTCAGAAAGCTGAATCGGGCGCGCCCGGTATCCAGCGGAATGAACACGTCGCGGTTGGCATCGTCGCCATCCGATTCGCCGGCCCGGGCGATGCCACTGTCGCGTGCCGCCAGAATTCCGACGACACGAAAAGCCACGCCGTCGATCAACACGGGCTTGTCCAGCGGGTCTTGGTAACCGAACAAATCGGTCGCGGCGCCCGCGGTCAACACCACCACGTTGGCCATGTCGGTCAAGTCACGTTGTTGAAGAAAACGACCTCTCCGGAGTTCTATTTTTCGAACATCCATCAACTCCGGTGTCGTGGCCAGGACGCGGGCTTCGCTGATGCGGCGACTCTGATGACTGACCCCACGTCGCTGCATCATCACGGGCACCACGCGGCGCTGTGTCGGAATCTCGCTCAGCACGCGTAAGTCGGCGTAAGTCAGCCCGTACGCGTTGACCTTGTACAAACTGGTGGACGATGTACCGGATTGGCTCGCGTTGCCGCCTTCATTCTCCTCACCAGGTTCCAACGTGCGGACGATGACGTTGTTCGCACCCAAGCCGCGGATCCGATCCAGGGCTTCTTGTTTGCTGCCTTCACCGATCGACAACATGGCGATCACCGACGCGACACCCAAGATCGTGCCCAACAACGTCAGCGTGCTGCGCATTTTGTGCAACAGCAAGTTGCGAACCGACAGCCGAAACGTCGACCACCACATCAGGAATCCGACTCCATGACGTCGTCAATGAATTCACGCGGATTCAGTGCGACGTTATCGCCTTCCCGGATCCCGCTCAGGACTTGCACGGACGAATCGTTGTCACGACCGGTCGTGATCTCACGGGCGACCATGCGGCCGGATTGATTGATCAACACCCAATTTTTATCGTCGCGTTGGACGATCGATTGCATCGGCACGACCACGGCGTCCCGGACGAAATCGACCATGATCTCCGTGACCGCGGTCATGCCGGGTTTCAAATGCTTGACCCGATCATCGATCGTGACCACGGTTGGATAGACTTTCGTATCACTGCCACGCCAGCCGTTTTGTTCGGGCAACACGGCGATCGATTTGACCGTTCCGCGAAACTCCATGTCGGGGAACGCGTCGACGGTGATGTCGGCCTTCATGCCGATTTGAATTTGATCCAGATCGGATTCGTGAACCACGGTTTGAACCTGCATGGATTCCAGCGAAGGGAGTGACAAGATGTGTTGGCGATAGCGAACCGCAGCCCCTTCACGAATTTCGTCGTTGCGGCTGGTCGCGTAAGCCACCATCCCGGCTTCGGGTGCATAAATTTTGCAGGCGTCCAACTGGGTTTGGTACCGGATCAAACGCTCTTCTTCTTTTTTCAGCGATTCGGTTCGTGCCCGCAAGATCGCCTGGACCTGCGCCATCTTGGCTTCATTCGTTCGCTCGACTTGTTCCAGCGACTGTTCGGCGGTCGCGAGCTTGCCTTCCAGCGTCAGCATCTGCATTTGACGTTCATAGGTTTCCGTTTTTCGCAAGGAAGCCAGCGAAGTCTCCAGCTTGTTGAGCCGGGCGGCGTATTCGCCTTCCGCCTGCAGATACGCCAACTCGCTTTTGCGAAGTTCGTTTCGGTTGGCGTACCCGAGTTTGTAGAGCGAATCGATTCCGCGACGGTCATCTCGACGCAATTCCAACGTGGCTTGGGCTTCCAAAATCTGATTGTTGACATCGTCGATGGCACGGTTGATCTCGGCGACGGCCAGCTTGTGGGTTCCGCTTTCTTCGTCGACGAACATTTCTAATTCCAGTTCGGCGAGCTTGACCTTGAGCTCGGCTTCCGTCTTGTTGGTTTCGTTTTGCACGATTTGATTGTTGTAGTTCGCCTCGGCTTGAATCTGCGTCGACCGGGCGTCTTCGGTTTCCAGCATCTG
This sequence comes from uncultured Pirellulaceae bacterium, assembly GCA_964453205.1. Classification (GTDB taxonomy): domain Bacteria; phylum Planctomycetota; class Planctomycetia; order Pirellulales; family Pirellulaceae; genus Crateriforma. The sequence continues at coordinate 37,036 of CAYVRC010000001.1, forward strand.
TTCGTCGAGCTCTTCTTGCATCGGAGCCGACTCGATTTCGACCAACAAATCGCCCTTTTCGACGCTGCTGCCGTTGGCGATGATCCACAGGATGGGCGTGCCATTGATGCCGTCACGTTGCACGTCTTCGACTTCGCATTGGATCTCGCGGTTGGTCTGACTCTCGAGATTGCCGCGTTCGATCACGGAGACCTGAAGGTCCGCTCGGCCGACCTCGTGCCAAAGAATCCGCTCGTCGATCGCATCACCGTTGCCCCAAAAACTGGAGGCAAAAAACAATCCGACCACGGGCAACACCGAACCGATGGCCAACATCGGAAAGACGGGAATGGCCCCCCGGCGACGATGCTGGCCGGAAACCTGGGCGACGGAAACGGCCGTCGGATCTCCGGCTTTCGAAGCTCGCGGGCGCATCGAAGGTGAATCGGTGGAGAACGGTAGATTGGCGATCGAGGCGGACATCAGATCGTTCCAAGGAGGGCGGGAAACTCAGCTGTCGCATCCGAAATCGCCTGCCGTTCAGGCTCGGGTGCATTCGGAAAGCGAGGAAACGTAGTTTCGGTGGCGGGCGGGAGGGGAGGAATCGGATCGGGCGATTCGGCGGGATCGCCGGCGAATCGTCGATGGGATTCCGGTGGGACCCTCGATTGTAGTCGACAGGCCAGGGTTTGTCTGTGCATGTTTCGCGCCGCCGGCCGCTCGATCAATCCAATCCGATCGAGCGGTGCGAAGCGGCGTCACGGAAAACCGTTCCCAAGCCCGTTTGTTCGCGAATACACCGCGAATTTGGACAGAAAAGCTTCCCGCTCCCTCGGCCCGGCAACGACGAAGGCGATCTCGGCACGCCAATTCGGCAGGCTTCGGCCCCACGAAGGCGTGCGTTTTGTGTGCGTTTTCGTCTCACCTCGGCTTCCCGAAGGGCCGGGCCTCGCCCCCGCCGATGGGATCGTTTCGCATCAGACTCATCATCCTCACTTTCGCGTATGCCCAGTAGCGATCAGCCGTGCTGCGGGGCAGGCCAGTTGACCATCGCGGTCGCTTGCAGGGTATGGCCGACTCGCTCTCGGTCGAGCTTCTTCTCGGCCATGCCTCGCAAATCGGAGTACAGCGTTTGCAGCAGCGCGTCGGTCGAACGAGGTGGGGCATTCATCCCGCCAATAGTACTACTGTCGTCTGCCGATCGCAAAGCGCGGGTATCAGCATGTACACATTTGGCGGTACTCTTTGATCGCCGCGGGCAGCGCGATCAAGTGAACGCCGAGCTGGATCGCGGCCAAGCAGAAGATGAACAGGTGGGCCACGTAGGTGGCCAACGGGTTTTCGATGTAGGCCGAAAACGCCGGTGTGCCGCCCAGCAGCACAAACAGCAGAGCGAGCAGAAAGACCACGCTCAACGTCACGCTGATCGCCATGCTCCCACGGCGATGCCGCATCAATCGCACCGAGTTGATCAGCAGAGGAACGTGGGGAAACAACGCCACCGGAAGCCCTTCGAGAAAAAACTCCCAATTGTCGAACTTGAAAGGAATTTCGTAGCCGATCGCCAGCAACAAAAAGTGACTGTAAAGGTTACCCAGCACCGCGATTTGGATCGCCAGGGTCACCGCGCCGGCTTGCGTGATCCGCTCGGGTCGGCTGCACCACAGCCAGGCCCGCCGCGCCGGCGAGACCGCCTGGGCCTGAATCGCTTGGCCCTCGGCAAACCGTCTCAGGTCGGCCGAAAGTTCACCCGCCGAGGCGTAGCGATCGACCGGATCTCGCTGCAGGCATCGCGAGATGATGATCCGCAGGTCACGGGGGAGACTTTTCGTCGCCGGCAGACCGCCCGTGCCGGCGTTTCGCACTTGATCCAGGACCGCCGTCGTCGTGTCGCCGTCGAACGGGCGGGCTCCCGTGGCCAATTCATGCAGCACAACGCCCAACGCGAACACGTCACTGGTCGGTCCGATCAATTCACGTTTGCACTCGGCTTGCTCCGGCGCCATGTACAACGGTGTGCCCAGGAACAAGCTGGTGGAGGTCTTGTCCAATTGGCTGTCGGTCAGCCGGGCCAATCCGAAATCCGTTACCTTGGGCATCCAATCACCGAGCGTCCGACGGCTGGAGGAATCGGAGCAACGCGAGACCAGCAGGATGTTGGACGGTTTGATGTCCAGGTGTATGATTCCCCCGTCGTGACAGTGCTCAATGGCGTCTGCGACCTGGGCCATGAAACCTGCGACTTCGCGGGGCTCGCGTCGGGAATCGTCGCGACGCATCCAGGTCGCCAAATCTCCGCCGTCGCACCACTGTGCCGCAATGTAGGGAAACGGGCCGTCGGAACCTACGCCGAGGATCGCGACCAGATTGGGATGATCCAATCGTGCCGCGGCGCGAGCTTCCCGCAAAAATCGCCGTTCCAGTCCGCTGGCGAACATCAAATCGACCCGGGGGATCTTCAACGCGACGACGCGGTCGAGCTGGACATCACGGGCCTGAAAAACGTTCCCCATGCCGCCCTGACCCACGTTTCGGATCAGTTGATAATTCGCGACTCGCCTGATCGCGCCGTCACGCGGTGGCGCGTTCGGAGTGTCGACGAGGCTCTGAAACTGAGTTTTCGTTTCCGCCAGGGGCCGACGCGTCTTGGGCGACGATTTCGCCGAGGCGTCGTCCAAGTTTTCAAACAGTCGATCGGCATCGGCCTGATGCTTGACAAGCTCCCGCAATCGATTCAGGCGGTCGTCGTCGCCGTCACAGACCCGTTCCAAGAACCGCTGGCGGTCATTCTCGTCGGGGAGCTGTGTGAGTTCCCAAACGATATCTTCGTCGGTGGTCATGATCGTCTTGTGGTGCGGATGTTCGGCGGCGTCGGGTGAAGGCCTGCGAAACGTTTCGGGGTCTTATTGTTCATCGAGTCCGATGCGAAAGATATCGTCGACCGAGGCAGGCGGCGAATCACTGGCGGTGCTTTCGCGGAGGCGAAGCGATCCTGGGATGGATGGAGGTCAGTCGAATTGCCCGCCCGTGCCGCGGCGAGTGGATTTCTTGTCCTGCAACACCTTGAAGGCGAAAGACCGTGAAGGCGAAAGACCGTGCCGGAATGCCTCACGAAATCCGGAGAAAAAACTCGCACAGCATCCGCCTCGCCCGCCCGTGAGGGCTCTTTCGCAACGGCGATATCGATCCGCCACTCCTTGCCCTGACCTCGGAACCCTACCGTGCGACTGTTTTTATGGACATCACTCACCCTGATTTTGCTCTCCTTCCATCCCGCTCAAGCTGCGGTCATTGGTGCTGGCCAGACGCGGATCCCCAGCGTCGCGAGCCAGGACATCACCTTGCTGCCTGGAACACGATTCAATTCGAGCGCTGACGAAATCAGAATCATGAACATGACCGGTACGCCGGAGGCCCCGTGATTGGGCGAAGCATCTTTGCGGAGTGCGGGACGGCGTCCGGGCAACTTTTTGCCCCGCCGGGTCTCGTTTTCAAGTAAGCTTGAAATGTCCTCGCGAGGATCGCTGCTGTTGCACGCTCGTCTGGCCTTGGCATCGGACTTTCGTCCCTTTGCCGGCTTCGGCATCGGATCCGCCCCGGATTCTTTCGATGACCGAGGGTACTGAAAAAGGCTGCGGGTTTTGAACCCGAACGAGTTTTCCGCGGCCGCGATTCGCGAGCGTCACCCGATGGTGGCCGAAACGGCCCCTTTGATGGACGCCGACGAGTGAATGTCTCGGGGACGCAGTTGCTTTCCGCCCTCCGGTTATCACCCCGCCCATGAACAATCGATCGAAACCGTTTCGGCGGCCCGTCCCGCTGACCCTGCTGCTTCTGACGCTGATCGGATCCCTCGGGAAGGTCGGTGACGAATCGGCCCGTGCCGACGAACAGCGTGCCGACGAATCGCCCACCGCCACGGCGACCGCGGAGGTCGACCGGCCCAACATCCTGGTTTGCATCGCCGACGATTGGTCGTTCGGACATGCCGGTGCTTACGACTGCGATTGGGTGCGAACGCCCGGGTTTGATCGCGTCGCCAAAGCCGGTTTGCTGTTCACTCGCGCTTACACGCCCAACGCCAAATGCGCGCCTTCGCGTGCGGCGATCCTGACCGGACGAAACTCTTGGCAGTTGGAAGAAGCCTGCAATCACATTTGTGAATTCCCGGCCAAGTTCAAGACGTACGTCGAAGCGTTGAAGGTCGCGGGCTACCAAGTCGGCACGACCGGAAAAGGCTGGGGACCGGGCAACGCGATCGATGAAAACGGAACGCCGCGACAAATGACCGGCCGACCTTTCACCGCCCGCCGCGAAAAACCGCCGACCAACAAGATCGGCGCGAACGATTATGCCGCCAACTTCACGGACTTTCTGGATCAAGCCGACGCCGACACGCCCTGGTGTTTTTGGTACGGGGCGACCGAGCCGCACCGGGCGTACGAATACGGTAGCGGGGTTCGAATCGCCGGAAAGCAACTGTCAGACATCGATCACGTCCCCGCCTACTGGCCCGACAATGAAACGATTCGCAACGACATGTTGGACTACGCCGTCGAAGTCGAACACTTCGACAGCCATACCGATCGTATCCTTCGCGAACTGGAATCCCGCGGACAGCTTGACAACACGCTGGTCATGGTGACCTCGGATCATGGCATGCCGTTCCCCCGGGTCAAAGGCCAAGCTTATGAACCCAGCAATCATATCCCCTTGGCGATCATGTGGCCCGGCAAGATTCGCAAACCGGGGCGACGTGTCGACGACTACGTCAGTCTGATCGACCTGGCGCCGACGATTCTGCAAGCCGCCGGCGTGGCACCGTCGGCCAGCATCATGCAACCGTTGACCGGCGTCCCGCTGATCGACTTGTTCGAAAGCGACTTGCAAGGCCGCATCGACCCTGCCCGCGACCACGTCTTGATCGGTAAGGAACGACACGACACCGGACGGCCCGACGACGTGGGTTATCCGATCCGCGGAATCATCCAAGACGACATGTTGTTCTTGCAAAATTTCGAACCCGATCGCTGGCCGGCCGGCAACCCGGAAACCGGTTACCTCAACACCGACGGCGGCCCGACGAAAACGGTCATCTTGAACGGCCGTCGCGACGGGTCGGACGTCGAGCACTGGCAACAGTGTTTCGGGAAACGACCGCCGGAAGAGTTCTACGACCTGAGCGACGACCCGGACTGCGTCAACAACTTGGCCGACAACACCGACGCGGCCAAGCTGAAGCAGGCCCTCAAGAACCAAATGACCGCGGAGCTTAAACTGCAATCCGATCCGCGCATGTTCGGAAACGGCGACGTTTTCGAAAAGATGGAATACGTGAACCCGGGAACACGAGACTTCTACAATCGCAAGGTGCAAGGCGAAAAAATCGATGCCGGCTGGATCAACGCCAGTGACGTCGAACCCGAGCCGATCGAATGAACGCGAACGCCTGACGAATCCGACCTCCCCAACAAACGCTTACTCCTCACCGGCCCACACACGATGAAACCGTTCACCCTTCTTCCCCCGATTTTGATTGCATTTTTGCTGAACGTTGTTCTGTCGTCGGACGTCGCGAGCCGACACGCGGCAGCGGCCGACCGTCCCAACATCATTTACATCATGAGTGATGACATGGGCTTTTCAGACATCGGTTGCTATGGCAGCGAGATCGATACGCCCAACTTGGACTCGTTGGCGGAAAACGGACTTCGCCTCAGCCAGTTTTACAACACGGCGCGATGCTGCCCGACCAGGGCCAGCTTATTGACAGGCCTTTATCCGCACCAAGCCGGGATCGGTCACATGACAAACGACCGTGGCCACGACGGCTATCGCGGCGAACTCAACCGACGATGCGTGACCATTCCCGAAGCGCTGAAATCAGCCGGCTACCGCGGTTACGTGTCCGGCAAATGGCACGTCACGTCCAAGGTTCGGCCGCGATCGGATGACGACAAATTCAACTGGCCGTTGCAACGCGGCTTCGACCGTTTCTACGGGACGATTCATGGGGCGGGAAGTTTTTGGGACCCCAATTCGCTCACCCGAGATAACGAATTCGTGTCTCCCTTTGCCGATCCTTTGTATCCAAGCGATCCCGATCCGGGAGACGACGACGACGATGCGGATGACTTTTATTACACCGACGCGATCAGCGATCACGCCGTCCGATTCATCAAAGACCATCACCAGACGTCCGCCGATCAACCGTATTTCATGTACGTCAGTTACACCGCGGCGCACTGGCCGATGCACGCGAGACAATCGGACATCGATAAATACGCCGGACGATACGATGCGGGCTACGAAGCGATCCGCGAAGCACGGTTCGAAAAAATGATCGAACTCGGGTTGGTCGATGCCGACAGCGTCGTCAACTGGCCGATTCCCGACGATTGGATCGACCAAGAGATCTGGGACTGGGACCGTCGGTGCATGGAAGTCTACGCCGCGATGATCGACAACATGGATCAAGGTATCGGACGTATCCTGAAAGCGTTGAAGGAAACCGGGCAGTACGACGACACGTTGATCTGTTTCTTTCAAGACAATGGGGGATGCGCGGAAGGTTTCGGACGAAACCAGAATCAGACGATGGCACGTCCCGCCGCCCCGACGCTTCGGGCCCAACCGGCGGAGCATTTGCAAGTCGACATGCAGCCCAAACAGACCCGCGACGGTTATCCGGTTCGCGTGGGAAAAATGGCCATGCCAGGTCCCGCAGACACCTACATCGCTTACGGAAAAACCTGGGCGACCGTCTCCAACACCCCGTTCCGCGAATACAAACATTGGTGCCACGAAGGCGGCATTTCGACACCGCTGATCATGCATTGGCCCTCCCAAGGCCGACGTGATGGTGAAATCGATTCCACGCCGGCGCATTTGATCGACTTGATGGCGACCGCCGTCGATGTTGCCGGAGCCACGTATCCGACGACTTACCACGACGGCCGAAACATCAAGCCGATGGAAGGCGTCAGTTTGAAACCGCTATTGCACGGCGAAAAGATCGAGCGAGAAGCGATTTATTGGGAACACGAGGGCAACCGGGCCATCCGTGTCGGCGATGAAAAGCTGGTCGCCAAAGGAGCCAAAGGCGACTGGGAACTTTACAACATCGCCGAGGATCGCAGCGAGCAGAATGACTTGGCCGGCGATCAACCCGAACGGGTCAAAGAACTGGCGGCAATGTGGATGGACTATGCCCGACGGGCCGACGTGCTGCCGCTGAATCCGCAAAAGCCGAGAACAAAAAACTGATCAGCCGTTCGTTCTTTCTCGTCCCGGCATCCGATCACCCGGGTTCGTGCGGACGGCTTCGTGCGATGCCGTCGCTCGAGCGTTACCGGATCGATCAGATTCCGTTTTTCTCATTTAATTGACCGTCCCATGATCCGCCTCCAAAAGCCACGAACGCTTCTCTTCCTTTGTCCGCTGACTTTTCTGGCGACCGTTTCGCCGGCGCAGAACGTTGCGCCACGGCAAGCCGACGTCCGGACGCTGCGAGACTTGGCCGACGCGGCCGGCCATCCGGTCGGCGGAGCGATTTCGACCGACGCTTTGACCGGAGACGCGGACTACGCCGCGGCGACGGCCAAGCTGAGCATTTTGACCCCGGAGAACGCGCTCAAGATGGGCCGACTTTGCCCCCACGAACGAGGCGTTTATACCTGGGAAGAAGCCGATCCGATCGTCGACTTCGCGGACCGACACGACCAATTGATGCACGGTCACGTCTTGGTTTGGCACTATCAAAAACCGGATTGGTTGCCCGATGGGAATAGCCCGGCTGCAAAACAATGGACTCGTGACGAACTGTTGCAAGTCATGGACGAACACATCGAAACGGTCGTCTCGCGGTACCAGGGTCGCATCGACCTGTGGGACGTCGTCAATGAAGCGTTCAAAAACAACGGCACTCGCCGCCCGTCGATTTGGCAAACCGTGATCGGCGACGATTACATCGAATCGGCGTTTCGAAAGGCCCGCCGAGTCGACCCCGACGCGGACTTGATCTACAACGATTACGGGTTGGAATCCGGCGGCCCAAAGACCGACGCGGTTGTGGCGATGATACGTGATTTCAAACAGCGTGGCGTTCCGATCGATGGGGTCGGGCTGCAATGTCACTTCACGATCGATCCGCCCACCAATGAAGAGCAAGAAACACTTCGCGCGCCCCATGACGTCGTCCCACCACCCCAGGTCTTCAAGAAGGTGTTGGACGACTTGGCCGCCGCCGGCTGCCGACGGATCGATTTGACAGAGATCGATTTATCGGTTCGCCGCCCGACCACGGATCAGGATCTGAAACGTCAAGCCGAGGCGCTCCGGCGATTGCTGGAAACCTTCGTCGCACATCCCGCCGCCGGGTCGATCACGTTCTGGGGTGTCGCGGACAATCGCAGCTGGATCGATTCGTTTGCTCCCGGTTTTGGCGATGCTTTGATCCTGGATCACCGGTACCAACCCAAGCCGGCGCACGATGCTTTGATCGATGTGCTGAGACGAGACGCAGGCCGGACGCGGTGATCAATTACGCCCACAGCGGACGCCAGACGCCGGTTCGGACCGCGACAAACGTGGTCACCTTACCGACCGGCCTAGAATCGGGCATCCTTGACGGCCCGTTGGCTGACTTGATGACGGAAAATCGTTCCGTCGCCGCTTTCTCGTCGTCGAAACCCCTGTCATGAATTTTGCATCAAAGTGGGTACGGATCTGTGCCCTGTTGTGTCTTGCCCCGCCGGTCTGCGTCGGCCTGTCGGGATGTTCCGATCGATCGGATCCGCGGATAGGCGGCGATCCGATGCCGCAAAAGGTGCAGGTCGCCCCGGCGATCGAAAAAGAGGTCACCGATTTCGTCGAATTGGTCGGACGGACCGAGGCCGACGAGCGAGTTCGGATTCAATCGCGTGTCTCAGGGTTCTTGTTGAGCAAGCATTTCGAGGATGGCCAGTTGGTCAGCCAAGGCGATTTGCTGTTCACGATCGAACCCGACGAATACGAAGCAATCCTGAACCAATCCTTGGCCCAGATTAAAGTCGCGACGACGAGACTGGACATGGCCGAAAAGACGTTCGCACGTTCCAAAAGGTTGATCAGCGACAACGCCATCTCCCAAGAAGAATTCGACCAAAACCAGGCCGCCGTCGCCGAGGCCAACGCGTTGGTCACCGCCGCCAAGGCCAACGCCGCCCGCGTCAAACTGGATCTCGACTACACCCTAGTGCGTTCTCCGATCACGGGACGGGTCGACCGGTCTTTGTTGGACGAAGGCAACTACGTGACGGGCGGCCTGGCCGGCGGTACGCCGCTGACGACCGTCGTCAACGATCGTCCGATCAAAGCGGTTGCCAATGTGGACGAAAGTGTTCGCCTGAAATTCATGCGCCGGCGACGCGAGATCGCGGGGGATCGGTTCCAGGAAACCGATAAATTGGTCGACCAAAACATCCCCTGCTATTTGCAACTACAAGATGAATCCGGCTTTCCGCACAAAGGCTTCTTGGACTACGCCGAGATTCAAATCAATCAACAAACCGGGACCTCGCAGATTCGTGGCGTCTTTGCCAACGAAGACGGCCTTTTGAAAACGGGCATGTTCGTCCGCTTGCGAATCCCCGTCTCGGATCCTTATCCCGCCGTGCTGGTCCCCGACACCGCGATCGCGACCGATCAGGCCACCAAGTATGTCCTGATCATCGATGACAAGAACGACGTCCAACAACGCAGCGTGACGACGGGCGATCGCCAAGGCAAACTGCGTGTTCTGAAGTCCGGCGTCCAAGCGAACGAATCGGTCGTGGTCGCGGGCTTGCAACTGGTCCGCCCTGGCATGAAAGTCGATCCCGTTCCGGTGGCCGTCACGCCCGCCGTCACCGCGGACGAACCGGTCGCTCCGGAAGCGGCCGAGTAAGCCAAGAGTTCACGACGAAAACATTCTCGATCGACTTCGCCCATGTCCCAGTTTTTCATTCATCGTCCGATCTTTGCCGGCGTCATTTCGGTTTTGATCGTGTTGGCCGGCAGCATCTTTGTTTGGACTTTGCCGATCGCCCAATACCCCGAGATCACTCCACCTTCGGTCAAGGTCACGGCAAAGTATCCCGGCGCGAGCAGCGAAATCGTCGCGGACACCGTTGCCGCGCCGATCGAGCAACAAGTCACCGGGGTGGAAAACATGCTGTACATGTCCAGCCAATCGACCAATGACGGCGGGTACTCCCTGACGGTGACGTTCGACGTGGGCACGGACTTGGACATGGCCCAGGTGATGGTCCAAAACCGAGTCAACTTGGCCGTCCCGGTGCTTCCGTCGGAAGTCAAAAATATCGGCGTTTCGGTCGTCAAGAGTTCGCCCAACAGCCTGTTGGCGGTCAACCTGTTTTCGCCGGACCAGTCCCGCGACCAGCTTTATCTGAGCAACTACGCGACGATTCGAATCAAAGACGAACTCGCACGCATCCAAGGCGTCGGCAGCCTGAGCATCATCGGACAACGCGACTACAGCATGCGAATCTGGCTGGATCCCAACCGCATGACGGCCCTGCAACTGACCGCCACGGACGTGATCGCCGCACTCCGGGAACAAAACGTCCAGGTCGCCGCCGGTGCGCTCGGTCGACAACCCGTCCCGGACGGCCAAGATTTTCAATACACCCTCAAGACACTGGGACGTCTGGCGACGGTCCAAGAGTTCGCCGAAATCGTCGTCAAAACGGGTCAGGACGGCCAGATCGTCAAGCTGAAAGACGTGGTGACCGAGCGACGCGAAACGGAGGATGGTCAATCATTCGGCGGCATCGATTTTGGTGCCGCCTTTCAAGACACCCAGTGCAATCTCGACGGCGTGCCCGCATCCGGACTGATGATTTTTCAGTTACCCGGATCCAACGCCCTGGACACCGCCGACGGCGTGCGTGCCAAAATGGAGCAACTCAAGGCAAGCTTCCCGCCGGGCGTCGAGTATTCGATCAGCTACGATACGACACCGTTCATCGGGGAGTCGATCCACGAAGTCTTCAAGTCGTTACGAGACGCAATCATTTTGGTGGCGATCGTGGTGCTATTGTTTTTACAATCATGGCGGGCCGCGTTGATCCCTTTGATCGCGGTCCCCGTTGCCATCATCGGCACCTTTGCGGTGATGGCCGGCATCGGGTTCAGCCTGAACAATTTGTCGCTATTCGGACTGGTTCTGGCAATCGGGATCGTTGTGGATGACGCGATCGTCGTCGTCGAAGCGATCGAACACAAATTGGAACACGGTCTCGGCCCCGTCCAAGCCGCCGAACAGGCGATGCGTGAGGTCACCGGGCCCATCATTGCCATCTCGTTGGTGTTGATGTGCGTGTTCATCCCCTGCTTGTTCATCTCCGGGATTACCGGCCAGTTCTTTCAACAGTTTGCCGCCACGATCGCGGTATCCACTTTCTTCAGCGCGGTCAATTCGCTGACACTCAGCCCAGCCCTGAGCGCTTTGTTGTTGCGTCCGAAATCCGAACAACGTGATCCGCTGACGCGAGTGATCAATTTTTTATTCGGTCGATTCTTCGTGTTGTTTAACCGTTTCTTCGGTACCGCATCGGGCCTTTATGCCAAATCCGCCGGATCACTGGTGCGATTTTCGCTGGTCGTGTTGCTGGTCTACGGCGGGTTGTTGTGGGCGACCTACAAGGGCATGACGACCGTCCCGGCGGGATTCGTGCCGGCCCAAGACAAAGGTTATCTGCTGGTCGACGTTCAGCTCCCTGATTCGGCATCGTTGGAACGATCCGAAGCCGTCGTCGGACAACTGAGCGAAATTCTGATCGGGAAACGAAGCGGCGACGGCCGAGAGCTTTTGCGTTCATTGACGACGCCCGACGCGGAACATTCGGGTCACGCCGGCGACCATCAAGGCGGCGATGATCAAGGAATCGCGGGTGTCGATCATACGCTGGAAATCGTCGGTCAGTCGTTCGTCCAAAACGCGGTCGGGTCCAATCTGGCTTCGATCTTCGTGATTTTGGATCCGTTTCATGATCGCAAAGCCGCGGATCTTTATTCCGAAGCGATCGCGACCCGGGTTCGCCGGGCAGCCGCTGCCGAAATCCTGGACGCAAGGGTGTCGGTGTTCGGGCCTCCGCCGGTCGATGGACTCGGCAGCGGTGGCGGATTCAAAATCATGATTCGCGACGTCGGACAATTGGGACTATCCCAACTCGACAAGGCAACGTCGGATGTGACGATCGCCGGATCGAGCCGGCCGAACATCCTGGGCATGCAGTCAGGCTTTCGCGCAAACACGCCGCAGATGTTTGTCGACGTGGATCGCCAAAAATGCAAAGAGATGAACGTTTCGCTCGGTGAAGTTTTCACGGCGATGCAAACGTACTTGGGCGGCTATTACGTGAACGACTTCAACGCGTTCGGCCGTACTTGGCAAGTCAATTTGCAAGCCGATCCGTTATTCCGCGTGACGCCCGAACACGTCACGCAGCTTCACGTCCGATCCGCTGCGGGAGACATGGTGCCGCTCGGCGCAGTCGCGACGGTAAGCGACACGACCGGCCCGGCAATGGTGACGCGGTACAACGGTTTCACCGCCGCATCGGTCAACGGCCTCGCCATGCCGGGCGTCAGTTCGGGCGAAGCGATCAAGACCGTCCAGGACGTGGTCGCTTCCGCGCTGCCGTTCGGCTTTGACACCGAGTGGACCGAGTTGACCTTTTTGCAAATCCGCGCGGGCAACACCGCGTTGCTGGTTTTCGCCTTGGCCGTGGTCCTGGTTTATCTGGTGCTGGCGGCCCAATACGAAAGTTTGACGCTTCCCCTTGCCGTCATTCTGGTCGTACCGATGTGTCTGTTGTGCGCGGTCGTCGGCGTCGGACTGTCAGGCATGGACATCAACATTTTTGTGCAAATCGGCTTCGTCGTCTTGGTCGGCTTGGCCAGCAAGAATGCGATTTTGATCGTCGAATTTGCCAAGGAAGAACAGGTCGCGGGCAAGAACAAGTTTGACGCAACGATCGAGGCGTGTCGATTGCGACTGCGGCCCATCATCATGACCTCATTGGCTTTTATTTTTGGCGTCGTCCCGTTGGCCTTGGCGTCGGGTGCCGGCGCCGAGATGCGTTCGACACTTGGCGTGGCGGTCTTTTCGGGGATGCTGGGTGTCACCTTCTTTGGGATTTTCTTGACACCCGTTTTTTATTATCTGCTGGCCCCCGAAACGCCCGGCACGGCGACCGGATCGGAAAGGCGATGATCCGTACGGCTCACTACGTCAGCCTCGACGACGTCGGCGTTTTATCGCCGGTGCAGACGATGGAAATTGACGCCCCGCCGGTTCGCGGAATGATCGTCGAGATGTCGGGATGCACCATTTGCGGCAGCGACCTGCATTCGTATCGAGGCCGTCGACACGCCCCCCCGGGAACGATCTTGGGACACGAGATGGTCGGACGAGTCGTGGAGATCGATTCGGCTTGGGGCGTCGACGGCGATTCCGGGACGATGAACGACAAGATTCCGAGCGACCGAATCACCGTCGGCGATCGCGTGATTTGGAGTTTGGTGGCGAGTTGCGGGTCGTGCGAGTTGTGTGCCGTGGGACTCCCCCAGAAATGCAAGTCCGCTTTCAAGTACGGCCACGGACCGATGGATACGTCGCTGGGCCCGTGCGGTGGGTTGTCGGACACTTGCATGATCGTTCCCGGCACGGTCGTGCTGAAGGTTCCCGAGTCGTTGCCGCTGGAAGTCGTCTGCCCGGCTTCCTGCGCGACGGCGACCGCGACCGCGATTCTCGAAACCGCCGGCAACATCGCCGGAAAGACCGTCGGCCTATTTGGCGGCGGACTGCTGGGACTGTCCTGCTTGGCAATCGCAAAGACACGCGGCGTGGGCAGCTTCATCGTCGTCGATCCCAGCGAACATCGTCGCCGCTTCGCAGAATCTTTCCACGCGGATCAAGTTCTGGGCGTCTTTGATTTTGAACAAGACAAAGGTCGCACCCACGACCTGGACATCGCGATCGATTGCAGCGGTTCGGTCGCCGCGATCCGCGGGGCTTTGCAGCGGCTTCGGACGGGAGGTCGATTGATTTTGGCGGGCAGTGTTTTTCCTTGCGACTCGATCGACGTCAATCCCGAGACCATCGTGCGGCAACACTGGACGATCGCCGGCGTCCACAACTATGCGCCGCGGCAACTCCGCCAAGCTTTGCAATTTTTGGGGAAGCATCACAAAGGTTTCCCTTTCTCTGACGTCGTTTCACAGTGGTTTCCGCTGGACCAAACGGCCGAGGCATTCGCGGCGGCGGAAGATCCCCGTCGGCTGCGGGTCGGCGTCCGACCTTGACTCATGTCACTGCACGGCCACGGCCTGCATCATCAGGGCGCACAGGTACGCCCCATAGGTTCCCAGCGCGTAACCGACCACCGCCAGCAACACACCCACCGGCGCCAACACCGGATGAAAGGCGGCGGCGATCACCGGCGCGCTGGCCGCCCCGCCGATGTTCGCCTTGCTGCCCACGGCCAGAAAGAAAAACGGTGCCCGAATTCGCCACGCCACCAAAGCCAACAGCGAAACGTGAATCAACATCCAAACGCCACCGATCACGAAAGCGCCTGGATTCTGCATGACTGCGGTAACATCCATCTTCAACCCGATCGTGGCGACCAAAACATAGATGAACACGCTGCCGACCTGGGAGGCACCGGCACCCTCCATGTTCCTGGCGGGTGAAAACGACAGCACCACTCCGCCGGTCGTCGCCAAGATGATCAGCCAGAAAAAAGTCGAATTCAAACTGAATTGATTCAGTACCGGATAGTTCGTTCCGACCCAAGGCGCGATCAGGTCGGCCAGAAAATGACACAGTCCGGTCATGCCAAAGGCCAGCGCCAGAATGACGAACAGGTCCGTCGTGGTCGGCAACCGCCGCGACTTTTTAGAAAACGCCTCCATCTTCTCGATCAGGCGATCGATGCTGGAAGCGTCGGCTTTCAGCTTGGCATCGATCCAGCGTGATTTACCGACGCCGAAAAGCAGCAATGTCATCCAAACCTGCGCGACGACGACATCGACGGCGACCATCAAGCTGAACAGCGAATCCGACGGCTCCCACATCTCTTTCATCGCCACTTGATTCGCACCACCCCCGATCCAACTTCCGGCGACCGTCGACAAGCCTCGCCAGATCGCCTCGCCGCCGTCACCGCCGACCCACTGAGGCGCGAACGTTCCGACGATCAGCAGGGCGATGGGGCCGCCGATGACCACGCCGATCGTTCCGGTCAAGAACATGATCAAAGCCTTGGGACCTAGCCGGAACACTTCGCCTAAATCGATGCTCAAGGTCAGCAGCACCAAACTGGCCGGCAGCAAGAATCGGGTGGCGACGAAATACAACTGCGACCCTTCCGGATCGACCAACCCGGTCAACGTCAGCAGCGATGGCAAAAAATAACACAACAACAACATCGGCACGAACGAATAGAACAATCGCACGAGTCGGCCGGGCAATTGATGCGTCCAAAAGATCAGTCCCAAGATCACCATCAACAATCCGAGAATCACCGCATCATTTTCGATCATTTTGCACCACCACGGGACAGTCGGAAAAGGGAAGGATCCGCAAAATGGACCACGTCGAAGCGACGTCGACCAGACGGTCGAAGCAACCGCCACCATCGAAATGTCACTCTGGAGTATGATGCCGGGACACGTCGCCACGCCAGCGACGACGTTGCTCAAGTTCCTGTCCTGTCTTCACCTGAGGATGACGCCATGATTCATCGCGGCTCGGCTTTTCGGATGGCTTGTTTTTCCAGTCTGTTGTTCCTTTTCGCCGGTCCCGTCGCGACGACGCGAGGTCAAGAAACGCTGACGCCGGAACCAGCAACGAAAAAGGCATCGCCCCAGCTCGGTGGCATCGAAGAGGTGATGCGGTCGTTTGTCGAAAGTCGGCAGATCTCCGGCGCGGTCACGCTGGTCGGACACGAGGGCAAGATCGTTCACCTGAGCGCCGTCGGCATGGCCGACATCGAAGCGGAACGCCCGATGCGAACGGGCACCCTGTTTTCGATCGCTTCGATGACCAAGCCGATCACGGCGACGGCTTTGATGATGCTGGTCGAAGAAGGCAAGGTGGATTTGGATGATCCGATCGCCATGCACTTGCCCGTCTTTGAATCGATGAAACTGGCCGACGGATCACCGCCGGAGCGACCGATCACCATTCGCGACACCCTGACCCACACCTCGGGACTGGCCGGAAGCCAGTTGTTTTCGGGCACGCTTGCCGAGGCCGTCGACGACTTGGCGACGCGACCTCTGGCGTTTCAGCCGGGCACCAAGTGGCAATACAGCCCGGGGTTGAACGTCGCCGGCCGGATCATCGAAGTCGTTTCGCGGCAACCTTTCGAGACGTTTTTGGACGAACGGATCTTTGCACCGCTGGGGATGACGCAAACGACGTTCTTTCCCGATGCGAAACAACGGCGACGACTAGCCGTCATCTATCGGCCTGGCGAATCCGAAGGCACGCTGGCGGCCACCGCCAATCGAATCGTCGATGTCCAGTCGACCCAAGGCCCCAACCCGTCGGGCGGCTTGATGTCGACGGCCCGCGACATGTTCCGCTTCTATCGCATGATCCTGCAGGACGGCCGTTCCAACGGCAAACGAATCCTAGCAAAAGATTCGGTCAAGGAAATGCTCACGCTGCAAACCGGTGACTTAAAAACAGGATTCACCCCGGGCAACGGCTGGGGACTGGGATGGTGCTTGGTTCAAAAGCCACAAGAAGTCACCTCGATGCTGTCGCCGGGAACCTTTGGTCACGGCGGAGCTTTCGGTACCCAAGGTTGGACCGATCCAGACACCCAGACCATTTACGTCCTGATGATCCAGCGGACCGGAATGGGCAATAGCGATGCCTCGGAAATTCGCGGCGCTTTCCAACGTGCCGCGAACGAGGCGCTCGGTTTGTGAATGCGAACCGAACAGGCAAGGGGGCAGCGAGTTCCCGGCCCTTGTCAGCGCCGTTGAACGTACAGCTTGACGTTGTGCGTCGCGCGGCCGCCGGCGACGATGTCGGGAAAACCGTCACCGGTCAAGTCTTCGACGACCAAATCTTCGCAAGCCATGGTGCCGGCATCCACGACGTGTTTTGTCCACTCGCGACCGTCGGCTGAATCGGCCTGATAGACGATCACGCCAAAGGTCTCCGGCGTGTCACTGTGGCCGAACACGATGTCATCGTCGCCGTCACCGTCCATGTCGGCAGGCCAGATGGCGTGACCACGCACGAAACCGGTGTCCACGACGTGTCGCTGCCATCGATCGGTCGCCGTGGCCGGTTCGACGTAGACGGCAAGGGTGTGTCCGTGCATCGGTTCGACCGTCGCGATGAAACGCTTACCGTCGGACAATTGCCCGACTTTGATTTCGCCCGCACCGCTGTCGTCAGGTTGGTCGGCCGACATGCCATCGCCCAGCTTGATCTGCTGCCAATCCTGCCCCGCTCGGCGGATCAAGTTCACGCCTTCGCGACTGGCGGTCAGCGTGTCGACGATCTTGTCACCATCCAGATCGATGTGAAAGTGATTGTGCATCCGGTTCAAATCATCACTCAACACCGTCGTCGGCCATCGGTCATCGGCGGGGTCCTCGGGGATTTCAAAAGCGGTCAAACGGACGCCGTTTCCCGAGGTGGCATTGAGCGGCGATACGACCAGTTGCGGCGTGCCCTTGCCGAGCACGTCGGCGAACCGCATCCGATGCGTCCAAGGTTCTTCGCCGATGAAATGAACGTTCCACGGATCATCGAGTGAAGATCCTCGCGACAGCCAGTGGATCGTGCCCTTTTTCGTCCAGCCGGCACCGAGCGCAAAATCGATGTTTCCGTCGCCATCGATGTCATGCGCGGCGATGCAAACGTTGTCGGTCGGCGTCGCCCCGTCGATGATGGTGTGAGAGGTCCAGGTCGGGCTTTCGAACCACAGCACTCGGCTTTCCGTGACCGCGACAATATCGTTTTCGCCGTCGCCGTTGACGTCCGCGATCGTGACGGCGTAACAGACCTTGCCGACATCACCGTCGATCGTCACGGCATCAAAGCTCGGAAACGAATCGGCGGCGCAAAGCGGTCTCGAAACGGACAGCAGAAACAGAAAGAGCATGGGGAGACGCATGGGATCGGTGTCGTTGGAGGGAATGGAGGGCGGAGACAGACACGACCAATTTACCAATGATCGCCCCACGAAGGTGGGTTCGGGTGGACGGCACCCGGCCGGACCTACCCCGATTCTTCGTGACGCGTGTAGAATCGGAGGCATGAGCCAAGGAGAAAACGAAACGCCCGAAGGAGAGCCCCTTTCAGCGGCCGACGTTGCGTCGGGCGAAGGGCAGCAAGACGTCACCGCCATCATCAAACGGGTCGAGGCGGGCGACGAAGATGCGTCCACCGAACTCTGGAACCTCTGTTTCCCCAGGCTACTGAACTACTGTCGAAACAAATTGCCCGATCACATGCGGCGGATCCTTGACGAGGAGGACGTCGCCCTGTCCGCTTTCAAGAGCTTCTGCATCGGGGCCGGAAACGGAGCGTTCGGCGACATCAAGGGCCGTGACGAACTGTGGCGACTGCTGTTCTGCATCGCCGGTCGAAAAGCCAGCGGATATCTTCGGCATCAAACACGGCAAAAAAGAGGTGGCGGGCAAGTCAGCGGAGAGTCCATATTCTTATCGGGAGATCGCCCTTCGTCCGTCGACGGGATCGAACAGATTGCCGACACGGCCCAATCTCCTGCTTCGATGGCTCAATTCGCTAACGACTGCCAAAAGTTGTTCGACATGCTCGACGATAACAATCTTCAAACCATCGCGTTGTTGCGTATCGAGGGCCACAGCGTCGACGAAATTGCTGATCGCGTCGGCTGTGCGAAACGCACGGTCGAACGTCGATTGAATCTGATTCGCGAGATCTGGAAATCGGTCGACAATGACGAGTCCGATCAACCGACGGCGTCCGACAAGGACACCTAGCCGAACGGCGGGTGTTGATGTGGAACGATGAACCCACGGCGATCCGACGTCACCCTATCGCTTGCCGAGCTGCGTCAAATCGAATCGATCTGCACTCAATTCGAGGAAGCCGCCGAACAAGGGGGCCATCACGATTTTCTACCTTGGCTGACCGAAGTCGCACCCGATTTGCGGGGCAATCTCGTACGCGAACTGCTGGCGATCGACGTCGAACTGCGACTTCGATGCGGGCAAAATGTCGATTCGGATGACTACCTGGACCGATTACACCATGCGGGGCTGGATTGGAGCCTGGAGGACGTTCAAGACGTGCTTCACGGCGCACCGATAAACGATGAATCATTGTCCGAAGCAACGCCACCGGCTTCCTCTCGCTTCGAATTCAACGAGGTCATTGGTCGCGGAGGAATCGGCGAGGTCTGGCGAGTCTTTGATGCACACAGCCAACGCCCGTTTGCGATCAAGCTGTTGCGTCATCGCTATGCCAACGATACCTCGGCGAGAAAACGCTTCGAACAGGAAGCCTTGCTGACCGGGTCGCTCCAACATCCCGGCATTCTTCCCGTCTACGACCACGGCGTGTTGACCGATGACGTTCCTTACTTTGCCATGAAGTTGGTCGATGGTCGAACGTTTGCGGCAATTTTGCATGAAAACCGATCGTCGAGGGCAGGATCCGACGCACTCTGGGCGACACCCACCGGTGGCTCGGTCCACCAGATGAATCCGAGACGCAACTACGTGCCTCACTGGCCGCTTTCCGAAAGGCCACCCCCGTCGATGAAGATGAAATTCTAAAGACGATGGATCGGCTATCCGGTGTGCTGCGTTCGCGGGGACACGCCGAAGATCTGCCCGAAGCCGCGCAGCTTCGACGCGAAGTCCTCCGATATCGCGTCGATACCTTCGGACTCACGCATCCGGAAACGCTGCGAGCGATGAACAACTTGGGCACCGTGCTGATGGAACAAGAAGACTGGGCGGAAGCCGAAATCGCATTCAAGAACGTCATCCCGATGTTCGCAACAAGAAATGACGAGTTCGGATTCGGGAACCCGACGGTACTGCTCGGTGCCCTCCTTACCGAACAGCAAAGATACGACGAAGCGGAAGATTTTTTCCGCAAAGGGATCGCTTGGCGAGAGTCCTTTTTCGGCAAGGAACATCCGTTGACACTTTCAGCCATTCGGAAATGCACGCGAATGCTGGTGGAATCCGAATCCTATGATTCCGCCCTGCCGATGCTCGAAGACTGCTCGGACAGACACAACAAGGCAGCCGGTTCCGCCGCAGGCGCGACTTTCGGGGTTCGACAATCTTTCTCGCGAACTCTGATCGGACTCGGGCGTTTGGACGCGGCGGAATCGTTCCTACAAGAGACCGCCACACTGATGCGAACGAATAGAGGCGTCAGGCATCCCTATACCCGGACGGCCGCGAAGCAACTCGACGACTTCCGCCGAAACAACGACCTCTCGGGCGACGAATGAATGCCGATGGCATGACCATCCCGAACAGTTCCCCAGCGTCGGTAGAATCGCAAGCCGGCCTTGGTCGTTTCTAGGTTCGAATGAACCCAGACGGCAACTGACGCGGCGAAGCAGGAAGCATCAATGCGAACGGGCGTCTCATTCGGACAGTTTTCCCATCGCCGGCAGAAGCTCGCGATAGAAGTCGTGCCGAGGACGGTGCCCACAAGAGTCGTATCGCAACACAAAATCCCGATCGATCAGTTGAAAGCCCGGGATCATCGCATGGGTTACAGGTCCGATCAATTCACTTGTCCCCTGCAGGACAATTTCGCCACGTTTCCGATCCATCTGAAAGTGGCTCGCCCACGCCGCGACCTCGGACGGTGTCGGCGGTTTCATGTCCGCGCCGTAGACCAGCAATTGCACGAAAACGACGTCACGCCCGAGTTCGACCTGGGCGAATCGGCGTGCGTACTGTTTCACGGATTCCAGCCCGGGCTGGGGCTTGAAACCGCCGAAGCCGCCCCATTCATTTCCGCCCGCAAACCCCTGACAGCCCGGACAGGAGACCGCCGCGAATTCGATCAACAGGGGACGACCGGCGAAATCCGAAAGTTTCACAACACGGCCCTCTTGATCTCGCAATTTCAGCTCGGGAAAACGCTGATTCAAAACGGGCGGCCAGGATTCGATGGCGGGCGCGACAACGTCCGCGATCGGATTCGACTCCACAACAGCGGTACCGCCAAACTTTTCCATCGCCGGACGACTGGTGGTCTTCACCAGCTCGATCGAACGCATGGTGATCTGATCCATCCGTTCGGGTTGCGTCCAGGCAAAGACGGCCGCGAAGGCGGTGATAGCGACAACAGCAAAAATCAGGATTCGTGACACGATCAGTTCCTCGACACCCTCGGCGTTCAATGGCAAGCACCCCAAAACGTAGGCCGAAATCCGAATGGTTTTGCGCACTTCTTCCGAGTCATCGAAATCGAATCCCACCACCGCGTCGACCGCGGCGATCCTGGGCGTTGGTCAGGTCGTGACGATTATGACGACCAAGATTCGGATTGTTCCGAACTTTCCGCTCGCAAACGAGATGTCGAATGCCGGGGGTCCGATGAAGAAAACGATTGCGGATGTTCGATCGCTTCAGCGGAGCATCGCCGACAGGGCGGCTTGATGTCAGAACATTCCGCTTGGAGATCTTGTAGCGATCCCAACGGCTGGAACAATTTATGAAACTGTCGCAGCGGTCACCATCAACGGGCAAGCCCAACCACGCTCCGGTGCCGACGTCGAATGGTGCAAGACCGCGCCGCGCATGGTCATCCGGTCTCGCCCTGACGGTGGGTTTGATCGGTGTCTTTGTGCTCTGCGGGTTTTTCTTTTCACTCGTACTGGCCCGTCCGGTGCGGACGCCAATCATCACTCTGACGGGAACCTACGGTTCGAACTGGGACGTGAACCCTTGGGTCGGGGAAGATCTCAAGACACTCGAAACGTTGACCGACGGCACGTTTGTCAGCCATCCGTTGCCCGGATTGAACCGCATGGCAGCCGGGTTTTGGGATCGAGGCGACGACGTTTTGCGACGCGCCGTAGATTCTTGTCCGAGACACACCCCCATCATGATCTACGTGAATCTTCACGGTGCTGTGGATGACTCCGGACGCCCGTGCTTGATTCCGCCCGGCGCATCCGTGTCTGACTCGTCGACTTGGTTTCCGATTCACCATTTGATCGAACGTGTCATCCGCGTTCAGAACGCGAGCGATGATCATCCGATCGTCCTGATTCTTGAATGCGGGCGTCTGCGATCGTATTGGCCCGCGGGGATCATTGAAAACCGGTTCGACGAGCGATTGTCGTCGCTCGTCGAAGATCACAAACGGAAGTACCCTTCGAGTCAGTTGACGGTACTGTCATCCTCGCGTCTCGGGCAACGCAGCCTAGCGACACGACGAGGTGACGGTGACGTCTTCACTCGCTTCGTTGCCGACGGGTTAGCCGGTGCCGCGGACGGCTCAGGATCCGACAAGACCGACGGATGGGTCGACTCGGACGAACTGCATCGTTTCGTCGACTCGCGTCTGCGTTGCTGGAGTTCTCACCATCGTGGCGTGCTGCAAAGCCCAGGTCTGCATCGGACCCATCGGTCGACTCCGATCAAGATAGCACGAGTCGGTCGAAGCGCGAAAAGACGTCAAGTGGAGATGACTTCGGCACCAGAACAACGCGAAATCGATCGGCTTTTGGACGTCAGCCGACAGCTCGCCGGTCTGCAGCACCGCGGCGCCGCGGAGATCAATCCTCATGCGTGGTCGCTACTTCAATCGACTCTTCACGCAACGACACAATCGACGTTCGGCGGCCTGGCGGTTCGACAATCCGTCGATCGTCTTTACAGCCAAATGAACCGTCAGATGCAAAACCTTGCCCAACAGATCGGCTCGCGAAACGGCAATTCTGACACGACGATCGATCTTCGCATGCATCGATCGGCGGCCGTTATTTGGGAGACCATCGCCGCACAGCCGAGCTTGGAAACCGCCCGAGACGCCGTTCGCGACCTGAAGCCGGAAGAACCGTCGCCCGTGCCGATGCTGCACGCCCTTTTGGCGGAGGTCGATTTGCCCTTCTGGAAAAGTCCGCATCAGATCCGACAAACCGCACAGACGCAGGCGACATGGTTCCGCTGCGTCGCGGAACTCCCCGACGATCTCTTTCCCTCAGCCACCCGGATCACCCTCACGATCGACGCGACGAGACGCGAACTGGCTGACCTGATTCTGGCAAGCCGCGACGAGGTTTCACCACTCGACGGAGCCAAACTTCAGCTTCTTCAGTCGCGGGTCAACGATCAGTGTGAACGACTAAGACAATTGGCGGCGGCATTCAAAGTCCAAGCAAGATCGTTTGCCGAACTTCCCCGCCTGGGCCCTTGGATCGATCAAGCATGGATCGAAACCGAAACGTCGACGGAGGAACAGGCCGTGGGGCTTCGGGCCATCGAGAACCTCACTCTCGCGCTGGCGGATTTTGACGACGCGACGTCCCCGTGGGACGAGGCGATGCAGGCCAGGATCACGCTCGCCTCCGAACGGGCTTCGAGCCATTTGGACAAATGGAACGAGCTGCGAATCGCCGCGTTGCAGGTCAAAGGCGGTCCGATGCACCATCCCTCGGGAAAAACCGCCGGATCGCTCGCCCAGGCTCTTCATTGCCGACTTCCGATCACGCCGCTGACCCCAATCATCGAAGCCGAACAATCGTTGCGGCAATGGGATGCCGATCTGGAACAGACATTCGAGGCCCGTCGTGTTGAACAGGACATCGCCGATACCGTATCCGACGATTGCGTCGCCGGCGACTTCGGAAACAGGTGCCTTGCGACGTTACTCGCGACGGACCGGAGTGAAATCAACGCTCCTTTGGTGCGTCGCAAAATAAGCGAATTCACGTCGGCCGAAAGCCGTGATTCACCGCATCCGAATTGGCGACGCGGCGTCGGCTTGACCGTTGATGTGCGATTTGATTCGATCGTGCTGCGATTCATGCAACGGAAACGAAAGCAACGGTTGATCACGACTGCGAATCGGATGCTAGATGATTTCTGGTACGCCCCACCGCACGACGGCGTTCCCTACTTCGCAGATACGGCCAAGCGTCTGATCGACGTCGCCGATCTGTCGGCTCAAGGTTCGGCCGATTGGACGGCCGAGAAAGCAGACTTGGTTCGCTTGCTGAATTCGCGCAGCGTCGCTGCCCATTCGGGACTCAGACTACGTGCGTCGATCCAACCCGGATTTGAAGAATCGACCGAACGGGCCGTCACAGTACAAATCAAAGCCGATGAACAACATCACCTTTTGCCCGTCGGGACGGGTGTCGTTTCGATTAACAGTTCGACGCCGACCGGAGCTTCACGGCCGATCCGGCTTGACCCCGAATCTCTCGCCGCGAGCTCGCAAGAAATCACGATGGCTTCGCGATTCGACGGGGAGGCCGTCGCCAAAGTCGCGTTCCGCGGACATACCTTTCTTTGCCCCGTCGGTGGGTCGACGACTGCGGCGGGGGTTTCCGTCGAGCCCACCAGATCGAGAAATTCCGCGCAGTTAACGATTCAACGTGCAATGGAGGCTCGAAACGCGATTTGCTTTGTGCTGGACTGTTCGGCGTCGATGCACGAATCGACGCCGAACGAAATGGCCTGGGACGCGGCGAAAGTTTCCTCATTCGGTGCAAAAAAAGCGACGAAGTTGGACGCGGCTCGAGCAGCCTTGATGGAGATGCTACGCCGTTTGCAACCGACGGAAACCGAAATCGGACTTGTCTTGTACGGACATCGGATGGCAATCGGCGCCGAATCGCAAGGTCCGCTGCTTCAGAAACGATACTACAACCGATTCCCGTTCCCTCCAACGTTGCAGCCATACGAGGACGTCGAACTTGTGTTACCGACGGGTCGCTTCGACGGGACTCAAATCGATGCTGTCCATCAGCGATTGGATGCGACGGTTCCTTGGGGACAAACACCGCTGCATCTGGCGATTCATCTCGCGATGAATGACATGGCCGGTCGCGGTACCGACATCACAAAAGACGTCATCGTGATTACCGATGGGCAGAACTACCAGTTCAATCCTTCTGCTGACGCGGTCATACCCTTGGACCGATTGGTAGCGACGGCAAAGTCGGAGCAGATTCGCGTGCACATCATTGGGTTCGGCTTACCCGACGCGGAGGCAGTCACCGCGATCAAGCAATTCGAGCGAATCGCTGAAGGCAGTGGCGGCAAGACCTATCATGAGGTCGACGAAGCAACAGATCTGCTTCGGGAGCTGGAAGGTTTCGACGACACGGGGGCCTTCAGCATTCGGGTCGCAGGATCCGAGGTTTCATCACCTCTCTTTGGTCAAGTCGCGACCATTCCCGACGTGATCGCTGACAATACTGAGTTGGAGATCGTCGTCGCCGGGCAAAAGCATGTCGTGCCGATCTGCCCGGGCAATCATCTGAAATTTGCGGTGGACGAAACCGGACGTTCACTTACTTCGATTCCGTATCGGGCAGGTGTTCCGCAGTATGTGTCGTTATCAACAACTTCCGGATCACTGGTATCGGCCCGCCTCGCCCTCCATCGTACCAATCGGATCGGCGATGACCTCAAGATTCGATTCTCGATTCAAGGGTCAAACGGGCTCGTTCCGCCACGCCCCGAGTTCATGTGGTTCGAAGTCAATTGCGAAGATGCGGACGGCAAAACGTCTCGCATCTATCGGACGTCTCAGGTGCAATGGGTTGATCACACCTCATGTCCGGTGGGTGAGATTCGATGTCTTCGATGGCCGGCAGAAGCCACGGAGTTCTCGTTTCGAGCGTGGTGCTGCAAGACGAAACCACAGGGTCAGACCGTGCGATTGCATGTCACGGCGAGTGAAGCGGAAGCTCTTCCGGGGCATCCGGGAGTGACCTATGAACTCCGGCACACGGACCGGGAGACGCGTTTGACGTTGCGATACGACGCAAGCGATCGCGTCCACGAGAAGATCCCAGGACCGAATCGGACGGTGAGGTCCGGTCGGCTGGCCGTCCAGTTGAATGAAGCGTCAAAGCACGGGTCCACTCAATGGTATGACGACGACCGCCACATGAGCGTCCATTCTTTCACGCGAAGTCACGATATTTCACGTGACAACGCGAGTCATTCCGTGGTGGATTCTGTTCGGGGGGCCGACGAGGCGGTCAGCTTTTGGATCGGCAGCGAAAGTGAGATCAAGGACGCCTCAGCGTCAACAGACGGTCCGCTCCGTCAAAGTGTGCGAAGCATGAGGTTGTAGTTCTTGTGTCGCTTCTTCAACACTCGCGGTTCCAAACGTCCCGGAAGATCACCGACGGTGCATTTCAATATTTGCTTCAGTTGACACACGCAGTAGTTGAGTACGGATCCTGCCGCCATGAGTCCGCTGGCCATCAAGCCGTGTTGATTCGTTCTCGCGACGCTAGTCATGGCTGATCGCGTTTATGATCTCCGGTGGTGGTGTCTCTGCGGGAACCGTTGTCATTTCGTCCCAACCGCAAAAACCGGGATCCAGCGGGCCTCCGCATGAATCCAATGCAAGTCTCGCCAGACGACGGGCCTTCGAATTCGGCTCGGCCCAACAACATGGTCCGTTTTTTTCGAACACCATCGACGTCAACTTTCCGCGAATCGGTTCGCTACAGCAATCTCCGCACCCGGCATCACAACCGACAGTCGAGCGAACGATCGCTTCGACCGCCGCGACTCGGACATCCGCGGATGAATCATCTAAAGCGGCCAATAACCCCTCCTCGATGAGAGGTTCGCCGACACAACCTTCGGATGCCAACACCGCGATCGCCTTGATCTTTGCCGCCTTGGCCGCTTTCGCATGATGGACCTTATGGGCTGCGGCGATCGTGGGCGAGAGCGATCCTGCGTTGGCCGGATGAGAAAGCGGCAACGCAACCGGTTTGGGTTCCAGCGCTGGCACGAGAACGGCAACCCTCTCGCGAACGATTTGTCCCATCAATCGTGTGCGCTTGGCACAAACGTCCACGCCAAGGAAACGGGGCAAGGTCATCGGTGCCGCTAAACCTGCCCCTTCAACGCCCACGACACCAGCAGGAATACTTGCCGCTCGATCAAGCTCCGCGACGCTGGCACAACCAGTCGAAAACGCGAAAATGATCCACGACACCAAAACGTGAAACGGCCGTCGTTTTTTATGACAATGTCTTGACAGGGTGTCGGTCATCGCTATCAGTCGATTCGTATCGGGGCGACCATGACGGGTGTCGGCGGATTGACGGCGACTGGAATACTTGCTTTTCGATTCATCCCTCGGTACAGACCTTCTACCTTGAGTCGATAGTTTCCCGCGGTGATACGTTCGAAAATGAATCGGCCATCAGCATTTGTTCGTACCGATTCAGGTAAATTCGACTTAACAGCACCTGATTCGTCGCCATTTCTGAAAATATTATTTGAATCGCTCGGACTCTCCGGCTTTGGTTCGTCTTGTGGAATCAATGAAACCGTCATGCCGGCAACCGGCTGCTTGACGTAAGCAACGTGACCTTGAACCGCCGTGGCTTGGTTTGCCTTGATGGCTGCCAATTCTTTCGCCGTATAAATGTGCACCAGGACCGACTTTACATCACCAACATTCCCGGCCTTGTCGGTCGCTTGAACGAGCAATTCGTGCACACCGGATGCTAAGCCAGACGTCGGAATCGAAACCTTCCAATGCCCATCATTCATCTTTTGAGCCTGAACGGGTTTCACGTTCTTCGTAAAAGCCCGTTCGCCCGCCACGGCCCAGCCGGCCTGAACTGCTCCCTCACCGCTCAATCCCTGATCATCGACCGTGATCGAAGCCATAACGTCGACCCCCGAAACCGCCGGCAATGGCGAAAAAATCTGTGTCGCTTGAACCTTTGGGGCGAGTTCATCCGAGACGACCTCCAGCGGACGACTGTAGGCCCTCAAGCCGCCACGCCGAAGGCTTGCCATGAGCGACACACGGCGATTGCGAAGCAAACCGACCGGCAAGGACAACCGATGCGGCCCCACCTTACTCTGAATACCAAAGCTACCGTCGCCGGCGATCCCCAACCATTGAAACTGAATTTCCACCGGGGTTGTGACCGACACCTCCGGCTCGTCCGCTAGAATGCGATCTCCATTGATGTCCATTCCCAACGAGACCATGTCCTGTCCGTAGCGGAAAAGGTGATCGCTGACGTCCGCCCAAACGGCCGCTTCGATCGTTGTCACGGATTTTCCGACGATGATCTCGTGCTCGGGTTGCGTGATTGTCACGCTCCCCTGATCATCCGCCGGCCGAACATCGAATTCGCTTCGATCGCCCTCGATTTTGTAGACAAATGAACTGGGCCAGTCGTCCACCAGCAAGCGCACCATGATCGGGTGACCGATCGACGCTGCCGTGCTGAAAATTTTTTTCAGCGTCTCGCCTGCTGCGACAATCGCTTCGCTGTTACCCAATCGCTTCCGGGTCACTTGATCCCTCAGTTCGATCTGCACTCTTGCCGGCGGACTGGCAAAGGGTGAATCTGAAGTCTTTCCGTGAATCTCCACCGTTAACCGGCGTCGCTCAAGATCAAACGCCAGCACGGGAGCGATCAGGCTGGACGGGCGCTGGACGCGAGGGCTCAGGTCAATCATCTGAACCCTCTTTTGCTGAAGATCGGTAACCTCACAAAGCAAAGTTCCGATCGTCTCGGGCGGTAGCGTGGGGTCCAACTTTTGCGTGGGAAAAAGTACCGGAGTACGATCGCCGAACTGCGTCACCAACCGAGGCATGACAGCCAACACATCTGGACGACCGTGCCTAGAAAACCACCGCTCCGACTGAACTTCATCCATCGTCGGCGGAATGGCTGGCAATGGAGTCGCCCAAGAAAGCAAGCGAATCTTAACGGCTTGCACTTCGGGGTCGATTGCGTGCAAACGCAGCAGCACGAAGGCCGATCGATTGGCGTGCATG
Organism: uncultured Pirellulaceae bacterium; assembly: GCA_964453205.1. GTDB lineage: Bacteria > Planctomycetota > Planctomycetia > Pirellulales > Pirellulaceae > Crateriforma. Next base: position 66,068 of record CAYVRC010000001.1, read on the forward strand.
ACGATCTGATCGGCAGTCCTCGACGGACTTCCACCAGGCGCTAACGAGATTCGGCAAAAGTCGGTCAAGGGCATCTCCAACGGAACGTCTTGGCGATACTTTCGGTCCGCAGTGACCCAACGCACGTTGACAGCAGAATCCGAGGCCCGACCGGCGATTTGCGAACCCCGAGTCTTTCGGCGAAGTCGAACCGTGGCCGTTGAAGGCGACGAGTTTTCGGTATTCGAAGTCGCCGACGCACCGGATTCGGCCTGTTCGTTGGGCAACACCTGACCGATCTCCCGCACGCCGACGGCAGACGGTTCATCGCCAATCACCTCGGCGGTCAAAAGCAAGGGGTCAATTTCCACTTCCCATCGTCCTGGTGGTAATCGAACACCTTTCGGACGAACAGACAATTGCAAGACCGCTTCGTCCGATGTCGCGAGGGATCCTTGCAAAAAGGCTTGTAGTTCGACTTCGTCGGGAATCATCGCCGCGATGACTTCATTAAATGCCACAGCCAAACGTCGACAACGACTGCTTGATTTGGCGAGCTTTTTCCGTTCTTCGGGAGTCGCATCGGATGCGAACTCGGTCATTTCCTCGGCGATCGACTTCAGCACAACCGTCCATCGTACCGGAGGCATCATCTGGGTCAGCGCCGAGGGGCCCTTTTCCGATGCCGAAAGACTTTGACGCATCGCGTGACGGTACGCATCGACGGTATCACTCATTTCTTTCTCCGACGCTTTCGGATCGCCCAAGACCTCGATCGTGGTCGCGGAAAGCTTGTCCAAGGAATCCGAGCGGGTCTTCACGTCGCCGGACCGAAGCAACCGAATCGCCAGAGTCGATCGCGCGATCCGGATTCGTGTCGCGCGCAGAAATCGATCACTCTCCACATCAGCCGTTGACGCCTGCGGGCCAGTGGTCGTGGCAACTTTCTTTTGCGAACTCGATCGTTCGACCGCCCGGAGCCGATCTTCGACGACCTTGAGCAGGCTTTCACAAGTTTCGATGGTGGTTCCGCGTCGCAGAATCAACCAACGGTCCAAGTCGACCACCGCACCGAGCAATTGGCAAATCACGTCGTCCGATTCGGCACCGGCGTGAATCGGACTCGCCACCCACTCGTCCAACCGGTGCAAGACCTCCCGCCGGATCTCACTTGCCTTGCGAACAGTTCTCGCGCCCTGACGAAGTTCGTTCATCGAGCGTATCGCTGTGTCGATGCGTTCATTCGCGTACGCGGCGGCGTCATGACGAACCGGACTGACCAAGCTCCGCTGCGCGTCCAACCGCGTCAAGCAGGCGACTTTCCACGGTTCAGAAAACCACTGGCGTACTGTCCTGTCCACACTCAGTTCGTTGGCCATCCACAGTCCCTTGATCAGTTTTTGCTTCAACGACCAAGGGATTTGCAGTTCCATGACTTGTCGTGCCCATACCAATTCTTCCCAACTCGCTGCGGAAACCGCAGGAGACTTCAGCCACTCGACGGCATCTTGCTCGCGGGCATCGATGGTCAGTATTTTTCGAAATCGGGTCGCGATCTCGTCACACTGTTCGCTACCAGATGTAGCGATCCCGTCGTCACGCAGCGCTATCGCCATGGCCAGCGAGACTGCCGTCACGCCGGTCTCGATTGACGCCCTCGGCGACGGATCATCGGTTTCTATTCTCGCAAAGTCCGCACCGGACGCTTTCACCGGATTCAGTCGAAAGCCGTCGGAACTCGCCTTTCCGATCGCCTTCGCGGCGATGACGGAGTCTTTACTTGAAGCGTCTTGATCCCCCCGGGCCACCGTCGAAACGGACTCGGCCGGAGTCATCGGAGCGAGCAACATCCTATGCCAAAACGATCCGTTGCGATTGCTGAAGGACTGAGCACCGGGATCGCCACCGCCGGAATCCACACCGTCGACAGTCGCGCGACGCCATTCCTCAGCACTGATCAATTCATCATCATTGCGGTCGGCTGAGGGACCAAAAGCGTGGATGATGCGACGAGTCAAGCTCGACACTTTGTCTCCGCCATCGGCTCGGCTTCGGATACCCTCGTTACCCGACACGACCATGATTGGTGAATCCTGGTAGCGATCGATTGTGGCATCGATGCATCGGGCAAGTTGCCAATTGGTCAACTCAGGCAGGCGTCCGATCGAACGTTGGTCGACATCGATGACGTCCAAAACGATGATCGTCGGATTGCCGGCCCGGGCTACTTGAGCAAACAAATGATGCAAATCGATCGACTCGGGTCGAGCGGAAGACTTGCTTTGACGAGGCACGATGTAGGCTTGGTCGGCTTCGACCGTTGCCGCGCCGACCAAATGCATCATGATCGGTTGATTCCGTTTTCGGTCCGCCAGCCAAGCCTTTGCACCGTCACCCGCCATGGCCGCGATCGTCTTCGGCGGTTCCACTCGAGCGACCCGAAGCGTCTTGGCGAAGTCGTGAAAGGCATGTGATGAGATCGTCGAGACATCCCCTGCCGTGTTTTCGGAAGGATCGGCGGTGGCCGAGCCGATGCAAACGAGCGTCAATCCAGTCGTCCCCAAAGGCCGAATGGCGACGACCAGGAAAAGCAGCGTGAGTCCTCCCAGCGTGATGAACAAGGCAGTCAGCGTACGCCAACCCACCGCCGAGCCGGACTTGGCCGAGTTCCAAGCCGCTAGTGTCGTTGATCCGGAAGTGGAATCGTTCCTGGTCATCAAATTTGACATCGTATCCGTCGTTGTCTGATCCGCCGCAGAAGACTTGTTCAATCACCGATCTGAACGGTGGGGCATCCTGCCAAGACTTGACCGCCGTGTTCGGTCGGATCCCCCACGCGAACCGCCGGCTTCCCGGCGATCAACACGCTCTGAGAACCCAAGATCAAGGCGTCCGGCGGACCCACACATTCGGCTTCGTCACCCACAATCGCAGCGGGCATCCCGCCGATTAAAACGGTCGCCGCGCCGGGTCCGATGATCGGTCCTCCGACATGCGGAACGACACCGGTGACCTCCGAACAAGAATGATCGTCTCCGACTCTGGCCGCAGATGGCATGCTGCATTCTCCTAATTGATTTTGACAAGTCCGCCCTGAATTTGAACTTGCCCTCCCGCTTTGATCGTGATGCCCGACGGGGTGAGTTCGATCGTCGAATCGCCACACTTCAACGTTAATGTGGTTTGAGCTTCGATGGTAACGCCTCCGGCAGCGGCGGCAACGCTCAAGTCACCTTGCTTGATCGTCAAAGTGTCATTCCCGGCATTGATGGTGGTCGTGCGGTCTTGGCCGATCTGAATCGTCTGACTCCCCTCCCCACTTCCCACACCGACGGACAGCGTTTGATCGTTATAGATCTCCACCGTTTGGTCGCCGGCATCTTGCTTTTCAAAACCCACCTTCAGCGAATCACTATTTTCGACGACACGAATAAAATCTCGTTCGCTATGAAGATAAATTTTTTCGGCATCCTTGGTATCGTCGAAGGATAATTCGTGAAAGCACTCGACGTCTCCCGCCTTCGTACTCCGGGTGCGCAACACCGTCTTGGCTTGTCCATCGGCCAAAGCCTCCGGGGGCATTCGATCGGCGTTGTAGACACGCCCGATCACGATCGGGCGATCCACGTCGCCGTCCAAAAACTGGACAATGACTTCTTCACCGATCCGGGGAATCGCGATCGCGCCCCAGGCTTTTCCGGTCCAAGGCTGCGTCACACGAATCCAACACGAACTGGTGTCGTCGCCCTTGCCGTCGAGATCCCAAGCGAATTGAACCTTGATACGACCGAACGAGTCTGTCCAGATTTCTTCACCGCTCGGCCCCACAACCGTCGCCACCTGAGGCCCGGGCATCGCGGGCTTGACCGTCGCCAAGGGAGCGCGAAAAGGAAGACTCGACGGCTGCAGTTGCAAGCCTGCTGAGCATTCAAAGCCGCCCGGACCGCTTCCCATCGAAGCGACGTCGGTACAACTTGCGGTAAACTGATTTCCGACGATCAAATACTCTTGATTCAGTTCATCGCGCGGATGAGACTCGATCGTCAACAAGTTGCCCGCCTGCAATCCGTGCGTACCGACATCCACCGAAGCGGTCTGTTCGTTCGCGCTGACCGCTTCTGTTCGCACCCGCGCGTAGTACTGTCCGTCATCTGCCTCGAAATATCGACCGGGAAACTGATACCACTGCCACGTGCTAGGTGTTTCGGCGGCATTCTGACGAACGGTCAATTCTGCTTTGGGTTTCTGAAAGTCATAATCTCGTAGCACGCAGGACGCGGTGGCGAAGCGTCGATGACTAGACCAATTCGAAACGCATGGTTCGCTTGTCTCAGTTATTTCACCGTGATAAGGCAGCGTCGCCAACGAATCGGCGGGCTGATGCGCACTGACATCATCGCACAACACCAGCGTGTGTTGGTCTTGAGAATAGAGAAAATAATAATAGATTCCTTCCTCTTCGAATAATCGGCTCAGAAAATCAAAATCCGATTCGTCATATTGGACGCAGTAAGCACGTTGTCGATAGGTTTGCGTCAACCGATCTTCCAGTTCCGCGGTGAACCCTCGTGCGTCAACGACGGTTTTCGCGATGTCGACGACCGTCTGTTGTTGAAAGATCCTTGACCCGCCGACGTGCCTCAGCAATCCGATCCAAGGGACCAGGGACACGCTGTACCGACAAAGTTCTTGGTTGCCATCGACCTGGGAGACTTCATCGACGTAACCGTGAAGGTGGCAAGGCGAGTCGCCCGCATCTCCGATACGAACAGACATCGGTTGTCCCAACAGATCCAGCGGATCGATATCATGCTTCAAACTGACCAAGCTCAGCACACCGACGAACGGTTGCCCTAGGCGTTCTTGCCAGCGGACGGCGGAGGGGACCAACACGTCATCACCCAACGGCGACGTGACGGCGATCGGACGACCGGCTTGGCTGAGATTCATGTTCAGACGCGATGTATTGGACTAGACCAGAAATTCGGATTCACTTCGGTTTTCCCGTGGCGGCCGGCTGTGCAACCAAGCACTCCTGCCCAACGTTCCTTGCTTTCCGAGTGACATTCGCGGCACACTGCGATGATCCAGGATCAGGCGGACACGACAATCGATGCCCGCATCGATGTAACCTCGGATCAGTTTGCGGAGCCCGTCGTGTCGAGTTCCGCCGGGCAGTAAGCACTGAAATTCCCGGTACGGTAGCGGACCGATCTGCATGGTGATCAGCGATCGTCGGTCGGGTACTGATCGGCCGAGCACGACGCTTTGGCCCAATTTTCCGCCCCGTCCGCTGATCGTCTTTCCGACGCACAGCCGCGTCCGATCATCCGCCTGCAACAGCAACCGGCGCAGCTGAAACGTTTCCACCACGACACCGGCACGGAGGCTCGCCGCGACGACGGCTTGAAGCCCTTCGCTGGTACGACGCATGGTCGCGAAACGGCCGGTGAAGTAACGTCGAACCGGACGGTCGTCCGTCGGGGACGCGTCGGCCGAGCGATGATGTGCAGCGACGTTCGCGGGTGAACTTGTCGCGGAACGACAGGCCGGGCTCATCGAACCGTTCAACGCGGCGAGCTGCTGGGCGAACCGATCTTGGCCGGGACGGTCCCGCTGCACGGCGCCACGACTGCTGCTCCAAGCACGATAAAACAACAGTGCCATGCGATGATGAAACAGATTCAAAAAGGCTGACTGCGTCGCATCATCCTGATGCCGAATCTGGTCGCGCACCTGTTCGGTCATGTGCAACGGCAGCGGTCCGGACGGTCCCCAGAGTCCGAAAAAGCGTTGGCTGATTCGGACACGGCCTTCGTGTGGGGTATCGATTCGATCGATGGTGGCCGGCGCGAAATCCAAAGCCGCGGTCTGTTCGATACGGACGGGTTCTTTCCCGGCTTGCCGGGCGTGGCCGACACGCGGAAGTTCCTCTGAAATCGACTCGATCCGTCGCAAGGCTTGAAAGAAGTCAAAGCGGTACGGAGCTTGATTCATCTCGCGGAGCAACGGAGCCTTTTCCGGGGCAATCGGTTCGTCCGGCGATTTCGATTGGGTCATGGCACGGCCTGTTTAAATCAAGGGAGTCGTGCCGGTCCGCACGGGCCAAAGATGCAGCGGACCACGCGTGGGCGTCCGCACGGACATTTGTGTAAAGCTGTTCAACGTGACGTACTGCGCGAAGAATTGTTCGAGCACGCTGGCGAGCAAGAAGGCACCGCTGCCCTCGAACGCGGATTCGTCTAATTCCAAGTCCACTTGCACACCACGGCCGTGAACGATCGGTCCCGGAAAAGGCAGCTGCCGTGTGACGGTCTTTGTGGCCACCGATAGCACCCCGTCCACCTGACGCCGAATCGTGGGTGCGTCGTCCGGGCAATACAAATACAGCATTTCACGCAACAAGGCGGCGGATCGTTTGCCATCGATCTCGCTGAGCGAAAGTAAATTCGTTTGCAAATGATTGATCAGTCGCCAGCACGTCTGTCCGTCCTCGCGGGTCAAAGGGGGACGTGGCGGCGTCGGGCCTGTCAAGCATTTGACCGCGGCGACCGGTCCCGCGCCGTCGAGCGTCAGCGCATCGAGCCAGCCTGATTCCGGCTGAATCAATGCCAGATCCCGGTTGGTGCAGTAGACGGTCGACGAAAGTTGGCGGATCTGGTGTCGCGCCGGCTTTTCGTTCGAGTCGGTCAGCGTCACAAACACCTCCGTGCCGAGATAGGGCGTCCGGTGACCGAACTGGCGTTGATTCGTCGAAGGCCGACGCGGTCGCCGGTCCGAGGTGAAGTAGGCCGCATGCTGCAATCGCGCGGCCATGTGAACCGGTGGAGCGTACAACGGCAAGAATTCGATTTCCTGCTGTGGTGTCTTGCCATGACCCATCAACTGTTCCACCGACCAGATCTCGAAATCCATCGGTCGACTTCGATCCACCAACAGTTGATGCTCCGGACGAGTATCGGAGATCTGAATCCGATCCGCTCGCTTCTTAAAAAGGTTGACCGCCGGTACGCAGTGCAATGCCAGATGATCCGGTCTCAGCCGGGCAGCGAGTTCTCGATCCGTCGCGTCCAGCCCGATCACGATTTCCAAGCGCCTTCCGCTGACTTGTGTGACGGCTTTGCCGAGTCCGATCAAGTTGACGAACAAGAATTTCTCCGGCAGCAAAGAAAGCTCTTGCAACAAACGGTATCCGCTGAAAGATCGTGGCTCCGCCGGCAAGAGGGCTTCGTCTGGGCTGAAACCGCCGGCCACGAGCGAGTCTTCGCCCAAGGAGATCCAACGATCTTGCGTGCCGCCGTTGACAAAAACTTGCTGGGAATGGGCGACCAACAATTCCAACAACTGGTAAGCGATTTCACCGCCGCGAAGATGAATCGGCAAGCGATCCATTTGCAACGCTGAAACGGGGACACCCGCCGTGGTTTGCAGGGTGATTTTCAAACAGGAGCGAACGTTTCCCGCGTTCATCGCGGGCGGCATCGGATCACGAGCGGCGTCATCACGATCCATCAATTCCGCGTTCACCAGACGCAGCGGCCAAAGTTCCATGTCTTGCGTCGTTTCGAATCGACAGGGGGTCGGCGATTGATTGCTGCACGGACCTCGCAGTTTCGTCCCCCGTGGCAGACGGTACCCCGATGCCAACGATCCCTCGTCCGGATCCGGCAGAAACGACACGACAGCGGCCGACGGAATGGGACGCGTGTAGTGCGGATAGATCGATTCGAGCAATCCGCCGGTGAATTTTGGGAACTCCGCATCCAACCGTCGATGGACCCGCGCGGCGAGGAACGCGAACCCCTCCAGCATCCGCTCGACGTACGGATCGGCGCAGGAAAATTCATCCAGCCCCAGTCGCCCCGCGACGGCCGGATACTCGCTGGCGAACTCTCCTCCCAACTCTCGCAAGTATCCGAGTTCGCGGTTGTAGTGATCCAGGAATTGAGCTTCCATTTCAAACCACGGATGACGTCAAGAGGAAAGGGGACGGTGGTTTCGATTTTCCGGCGACGATCCGGTCGAAGGTGGTTTCGTGGATCGGCTTCCGTTCACGCCGCCTTGCGAACGTTCTCCGGAGTGCGAACTCCGTTATCCAGTCCGATCGTGACACCCATCGCGAAAGCTTCGGCGGCATCACTCGGACCGAACACAGCTTCGATTTCGACCATCACTCCGCCATCGCCCCGGTGATCGATGCGGCACATCACGGTGACCGTCTCGGCATGCAGTCGGGGTTCGAAACGCCGGATGACCTTTGTCAATTCGCGTCGCAGTTGTTTCAGGTTCAGACTTTCCAGGGTTTGCCCGGACAGATCAGGAATTCCGAAATTCAGGACGCTCATCTCGACAGCCGGCCATCGCGACAGATCGGTATCGGTCGCCACCCGGCGTGTCCCCAGCAATGCCAACAAGTCTCGCCGGATCATCGCGTTCAGTTCGGTCATTTGCCGAACATGACTACGACGATCGACGAAACGTTCTGCCTCCCGTCCATCGATCGGCACCAAAACCGGGGACCGATCACCATCCTCGCTGCGGACCAAGCGATCCGCCAGAGAGGACGTGGTGGGACGGGTTCGATTTCGGGTATCGGCCATGGACGTGAGACTAAGCCGCCGACGCGGTCAACAGGTTCCAGCCCTTGGGCGAGGCCTTGGTCGCTTTTTCGCCGGTGTACTGAGTGTAAGCCAGCTGAATCTTTGTAAAGTTTAGCGTGAAGCTTTCACCCGGTTTATCACCCATGCTGCCGCTATGCGAGTAGCTGGTCACGATCGGATCGGTCAAAGTGACGATCAAGTACACCTGCGGATTTCCTTCGCTATCGGTTTGCAAAAACGTCAGCGTGCCCTCTTCCAAACTGGCACCCGAAACGCTTTGCATGAACAACTCGGTCGATGCGATGTCGAACTCTTTCGCGCAGTGCACTTCGGAAAACACGGGTGTTCCCGTTTCGCGAGCCTCGCTGCCTGCGGCGACCGATACCATGCGTGATGCGTTGAACGAGGTCGACATCAGCTTGATTTGGCCTTCGAAACCCGCGGCGCTCGCGTCGCCTTTGATTTCTTTCTTGAATTTCAAAAGGATCATGATTGATCTTTCCCGGTATGAATTTTGAATGACAAAAAGGATGCTCAAACGAACACGACGTGTTTAGGCGGCCTTGGCCGACGGCAACTTGCTGACCAATCGAAGCGAGACCGTTAAACCTTCGAGTTGGTAATGAGGTCGCAAAAAGAATTTCGCGTTGTAGTAACCGGGGTTGCCTTCGACTTCTTCGACAACGACCTCCGCCCCCGCCAAGGGGCGACGTGCCTTGTCCAATTCCGACGCCGTCGCCGGGTTCGTGTCGACGTACTGGCTGATCCAATTGTTCAGCCAGATTTGCATGTCGTTGCGTTCCTTGAATGACCCGACCTTATCGCGAACGATGCATTTCAAGTAATGGGCGAAACGACAGACGGCGAACAAGTAGGGAAGACGACCCGACAATCGCGCGTTGGCCGTCGCATCGGGATCCTCAAAGATCGACGGGTTGTTCAGCGACTGCGCGCCGATGAAGGCGGCCAAGTCACTGTTCTTGCGGAACACCAACGGCATCAATCCGTTTTTGGCCAATTCGGCTTCGCGACGGTCGCTGATCGCGATTTCCGTCGGACACTTGATGTCCAGTCCGCCGTCATCGGTGGGAAACGTGTGAACCGGAAGTTTTTCCACCGCCCCACCGGATTCGATTCCGCGAATTCGCGAGCACCAACCGTGCATTTTGAACGAACGGTTGATGTTCACCGCAAAGGCGTAAGCACTGTTGGACCAGACGTAGCGACTGTGATCGGGACCCGCGGTGTCTTCCTCGAAGGCGAATTCCTCCACGGGGTTGCTGCTGGCCCCGTAGGGCTGACGCGACAGGAAGCGAGGCATCGTCAAACCGACGTACCGCGAATCCTCGTCGTCACGCATCGAACGCCAACTGGCGAATTCGACGGTGCCAAAGATCTTGGTCAGGTCGCGTGGATTCGACAATTCCTGCCATGACGACATGTGCATCAACGAGGGACTGGCCGCCGCGATGAACGGTGCGTGCGCCGCGGCACTGATCTTTGCGATTTCGCCGAGCAACTCCACGTCGACCGGAGTGTGGTCGAATTCATAGTCGCCCACCAGAGCGCCGTACGGTTCGCCACCGAATTGCCCGTATTCTTCTTCGTACAATTTTTTGAAGATCGGACTTTGATCCCAAGCGGTTCCTTTGAACTTTTTGAGGGTCTTGTGAAGATCTTTTTTGGAAATGTTCAAGACCCGGATCTTCAGCATTTCATCCGTCTCGGTGTTGTTGACCAAGTGATGAAATCCTCGCCACGCGCCTTCCAATTTTTGGAAATCCTCGTGGTGCAGAATTTCGTTCATCTGCTCGGAGATCTTTTGATCGATCTCTGCGATTAGTGCTTCGATGGTTTTGATCGCATCATTGCTGACGACCATGTCACTGGTGACCAATTGTTCGGCCAAGGTGTTCACGGCGGCGACGACCGCTTGGCCGGCGTCTCCGTTGCGAGGACGAAATTCGGCTTCCAGCAAATCGGTCAGCTTGTCCAGCGTGATCGTTTCCATGGTTTCCGCATTGGCCGCATTGGCTTCCGAAGTGGTGTCGCTCATCCTTGAGTTTCCAATGAATTAGATGGTGGATCGTTAGAGTTTGAAGAAAGTCGAATCATTGCGGGCGTTCGGAGGCCCGGAAAGTCATTTGGTTTCGGCGTCGCCGCCTGCTTCCGATGCAGGTTCGGTTTCCGATGGGCCGGTCGCCAGCGGTTTTTCGGCTAGTTCCTTCAACAGATCCGGATCGTTGACCAATTTGGCGACCAATTCCTCGGCCCCCGCTTTGCCGTCCATGTAAGTCGCCAATTGCGTCAGCTGTGTCCTGGCGTTGAGCAGTTTTTCGAGCGGTTCGACGCGTCGGGCGACGCGTCCCGGCGAAAAGTCGTCCATCGACTCGAAATTCAAGTCGACGCTCAAGTTGCCTTCTCCGGTCAACGTGTTTTTGACGTGGAAAGAAGCGCGAGGCGCCATCGACTTCAACCGATCGTCAAAGTTGTCGACATCGGTTTCCAGAAACTTTCGATCGGCGACCGGCGGAAGGGGCTCGGCGGGGTCACCCGACAGATCGGCCAGGACGCCCATCACGAAAGGCAGTTGCACCGATTTCTCACTCCCATAGGTTTCCACGTCGTATTCGATTTGGACGCGTGGGGGACGATTGCGGGAGAGAAATTTTTGGCTGCTTTCGGACATAAAAACACCTTTCGAAAATCGGTACGTTGACGGATGTTAGTTGAGCGATCGGACGAGCCGATCAACGGATACACGTTGACGAATCGACGCGGTACGGATCAATCGTCGACGTCGCCGGCCAAGCTGATCGCGTGTGCCAGCGCGTCGGGCGCGAGATCGCGGATGATGTCGACAAAGCCTTGGTTGATCAGTCGCCGCGCACGTCGCAACAACAGCGGCACCGGGCTGGATGGTTCGTGCAGTTCGAAATATTGCATCGACGCTTCAATGACCTCGCTGGCGTCTTCACGCGATTCGACACGGATACGGCTGACGCTGGAAATCGGCCGGTCGAGGGACCAGGGATCGCCCGGCGAATCGTCGGCCGTTCCGGCCGCAGAACCGCGTCCCACTTCGGCGACGACCGAGTCACACGAGGCCAGCCGGGCGCGAAGCTGTGCTTTGACCGCAGCGGTGCAGCCGGCGATGCGATCTTGCAAGATGCCGACGTCCCAGACACCGGCGGACACTTCTTGATTGAGAAACTGGACCGTCGCGTCCAAGGCCGCTTCGATTCGCCCACACGTCTCGAACAGCTGCCTGAGATCAGCCAATTTCAACGACAGAAACGCCGCTTCCACTTCCATCGTCGTGGGACGATCCGGCTTGACGGCCGAGACGGTTCCGCGTCGCGTCGGCAAGTCATCGACGGTCACCACCACGTGCGGCGGAGCTTCGACCACGGCGACCTTTCCGATCAAGCTCGGCAATCGCTCCGCTTCGCAAAGCCGTCCGAGACAGTTGATGCGGACGAACGGATCACCGGCGTCGTCGGCATCGAGTTGCGGATGGACGGTCGGCCACAGGTCACAAACCCAATGTTGGAGCAACTGCATCGCGTCGGCCAGGCCTTCCAGACCACGCTCGTGGGTCATCGCTTCGACCAACATCACGGCGATTCGTAGATCACGCGTCTGTTCGGCCAGCTGCAAAGCCAACTGTCGGACCGAGCGCCATTCCGGTGGTTGTGCCGCGATGATGGTATCGCCGAACTGCTGCTCACGCGTGCCTTCGGACATTCGCATCATTTCAACGAACCGGACGTCGTATTCAAGATTCGCCCCTGACGGCGAATCCGAATCGATGGCGGTCCACGATGACTGCAAGTTGGCTTCGGTCACGGGCCGATGGCGTTTCGGGGAAGTTTGACGTATCGACATCCTGACGACGGATGCGAGTTTCACGACGGAATCTCTTTGACGATCAGCGCGAGGCTAACGGTTAGATCGGCGTCTGCGACGCGATGACTGAATCCGATTGATTTGAATTTAAGAATTCGCGTCGGGCGTTCCGTTCAAGTCCGTTGTGCGATGTACAACTGAACCAGTAATGCAACCACCAGCGCGGCGGAGATCACCGCCAGAGCGATGACCAGTCGAGACTGGATCGTTTCGCGTGCTCGGGTTTGTGGCGTCCAAGCCAGATGATTCTGCTGCGCCACCATCCGTCGGATCACCGCACCCACGAAATCGGGGCCTTCGTCCCGGGAGCCCGACGTGCCCGCGGCACTCGGGGAAGCGGCGAAAACACCGCTGATCATTTGTGCCGACACCTCGCCCGGGTCGTTTCCCGTCGTCGGATCGGGCGCGCAGGCCTGAACGAGCAAGTGTGCCAGCTTGGCCCGCCACCGGCGACAGCGAATCAAGATCCGAATCAACTGATGATTCTCCGAGCGATCGGCAGCATCGAAACGGCGAAGGTGCCGGTTGATTTGCGATTGAATCTTGGAAATCGCTTGATCGGCCAGACCGTTCATGGCCGACTCGGTGGGAAACGCCTGAGGCGAAAACACTCGACCCAGGAGGGGGCTGCCCGCTTCGTCTCCGACACTCCAGCGGCGTCGCAGTTCCGCGTATTGCCGGTGACAATCCTGTTCGGTAATGGCCATCGTCATCGGGCTGGAAACCCCCAATTCCTGTTGCATCAAGTCCAGATCCGAGCGAATGGCCGTCGCGACCCGACGTACCGATCCGACATCGTGTTCCAAGATTTTGGAATCGACCATGACCAAAGTGCCGTTGATCGGGCTGTGGGGAAACCTGGCCGATCGCAACCTTTCGCAAAACTCGATCAGCCTCGTTTGACTTGCCGTCGTCTGGACCGATGACGGAGATTCCGGGAGGGGCGTGAAGTCTTGCGGGACGGTTCGCAACTGCTGCGCGTCGGCGACCAGAGCGTCGGCACGATCAAGCGTCCGCAGAACGTCTTCATGCGTCGCCGTGTCCGGTTCGTTCGCCGGGCCTGGCTTCTGTCTTGCCGTTGGTTTGGTCACCAGGGCAACTTGTCCGGCTGGCATGGTCGGCGAATCACCGGTTCCTTGATGTCCCGCGTCCCCGTGACGCGTGTCGGCCGGACGATCGTTCGATTCGACGGCCGGCGTCCCGTCGGGGCTTGTTTCGGCCGGCGAGGGAATCTCCGCCGGGACCGCTCGTGTTGCCGGTGGCTCGTTCGCGATCATTTGCCCGGACCGCCGATGTGTATCGGCCGGCACGCTTTGCAAGAAGTTTCCGTAAACGCCCGCGTCGCGACAAAAGACGAGCAGACAATCCTCGTTCAGACGCCAGTCGATCGCCGGGGAGACTGTCGACTCGGTCGATGCCGTGCCGTGACCGAGCACCCCGAACCATTGATCTTGTTGATGACGCGTCTGGCAGCCCAAGACCACGAAGCAGGGAAGATCGGTGATTCGTTTGCCGTGATCGGCCAGCAATCGGATGCCCGCGTCCCAGCCGTCGCGAATCTGGCGGTCGCCGATGGGGACTTCGTGCATCCAAACTCGGACCGTGACGTAGGTCGCCGCACAAGTCAGCAACCACAACACCATCAAGCCGGCGCCGCGTCCGACGGTCATGTAGTCACCCCAGGCGATTCGCAACGGATCCAGGGAATAGACGGCCCACGTCATGATCGCGATCAGAATCAGCAAAACGCCGACCAGCGTCGTGACCCAGGCGGCGAGCGAAAAAGCCAGCTTCGATCGGATGCGATCGCTCAGACTTGGTTTGGCATCGTCGGCCATCGGAATCCTTCACGGGTGCGGCGAGACGGGGGCTTGTTTCAAGACGACGTGATCATGGTGTAAACGGTCAAGTTGATCGCCAGCAAAGTACAAGCAGCGACCATCCACCAAACCAACTGACGACGGGTATCCGATGGCGGCGCTCCCGAAACCGCACGACGTTTGGCGGGTAAATCCGGCTGGGGACCGCCGGCAAGCATTTGGTCTTGAGTTTGCGACAACCACATGGAAAGGGTCGGGGGAATGTCGAGTTGGTTGGTGATTTCCCTGAGCATGACTTGTTCTCGAGCGGTCACCTCGTCGCTTGCGTCCGCCGGATCCGAGGTCGCATAAACGCCTTGAAACCCGAGCAACACGCAATCATGAAAGACTCGTAACGCGCCGCTGCCGGGGTTCTTTGCCGCGACTTTGGCGAGCACGAAGAATCTTTCGCCGCACAATCGCGAATGAAAGATCGCGGTTTCCAAGACGTTGTCCTTCCACCAGGCTTGCCCCGGCCATCTCATTTGCAGCAACAATTCATCCGTCCAAGAGGCCAACGCGTAGGCGACCAGCCCCCAATCGTCGTGGAAACTCATCTGCCGGCGGCCCGCTCGCAGTCGTTCTGCCAGATCGTGGTTCAACCGTCGCGGATCGATCGGTTCGCCGCGTCGCAAGGCGTCGCAGACGTCCAGAACGGTTTCGAGATACCGGTCGGCGAACGGATCGAGTGCGTCGTGGCTCATTTTGCCGCCGCGTCTTGAAGAGCGAAAACGGCGAACTGCAGCGGCATGCGATGCTCGTCCAGACGCACCATCAGCGTTTGGTTGCCGGTCAATTCGCTTCGGTTTTCGATCAGTTCTTCTCGCAGCCGCATGGCCAGCGTGCCTGTTTCCAACACATCGACCCAGGCCGCACCGCGGCCGCCGAGTTCAAAGAAACTCCACTGCGTTTGCGAAGGCAGCGCTACGGGGATTTCGCGCATCGGCGTGACCTCGACGCCGCTGGTCCGGCGGCTGAACAGCGTTTCGACTTGTCGAGCGCTGCCCACTTTCCAGTCCAGGAATCCGGGCGAGAGGATCTTGTCCAACGCTTGTGGCGATAACTTGCCGCGACGGACGCCCAGCACGCAACGACAACCGTTGTGCAGCCAATTCGGATCCAACGTGACGTGCATCCCCAGTCCCGCGCCGACGAAATAACGTTGCTGGTAGGCGTTCCGGCCGACCGTCGCGATCCGCGATTGGATTCGCTTTTGCAACGCGTGAAACAGCGGGCCGAGCCCGTCGTGATCGTAACTCGGAAGCGGCACGGCGGACTTTTGGTCGCTGAACAGATCCAACGCACCGGCGATGCGTCCGAGTTCCAAATAGGCTTTCCAAGGATGCAAGCCGCTGGTCTGATTCAGCGCGCTGAGCGTCGCGGCGCTCTGATGCAGTGTTTGCAACATCAGAATCCGCTGCAGGTCACCGGCCTGAGACGCTTCGATGTTCCCACCGTGACTGGCGACCAACTGGGTCAGCAGTTCGATCTTCAAAATCATCATGTCGTGCAGCGATCGCAGCACCCCCTGACAAAGCGGCGGCCAGGCGGCGCAGTCCAACAGTGGCGGCGTGTAACTGTCGTCGAGTTCCGCGATCTCCCCTCCGACGGTCCCGCGGTGCACCTTGGCAATTTTCAACACGTCGTATCCGGCCAGGTCATCGCTGGAGAGCATCAGTTTTGCATTGATGCGGCGAAACACGACCGGTTCGACGCTTGCCGCGTCGGCTTCGTCGGGCAGGTTGACTTGCAATTGGCGAAACCGGGTTCCGTCGGCGCTTTCGCTTTCGGCCACGTTCGTCCCGCCGAGTTGCAGCCGGGGAATCGCCAAGTAAACGTCGACGGATTGCCGTCCGCCGATGGGCAAGGTTGACGGATCGCTGTCGGATCGGGCGAAGGCGTCGCGAAGGTCGCGGCGTTCGGTCGATTCACCCGGCGTCCGTTCGACCAGCGTGCCTTCGGCCATTTTCACGCGGATCGAATCGAGCTGAAAAAAGCCGGCCGCCAGCGCGTCGCGATTGATCGTGATGTCGGCGACTCCGTAGCCGTACGGGCTGGCCCATCGCTGAGACGCCGTGGTGTTCTCTTGCCAATGACGATCCCACGCCTGCAAATGATGCGGACGAAGAAACAGGCCCTCGTGCCAATGGACCGCAAGATTCTGCATCGGACTCCCTTCCGAGGTGATCAGCCGTTCGCGTCGCGCCGCTGGATCGCGACGCTTCCACGGTTACGGCGGGAGATTAGCTAATTCGCCGCCACACTTCCAGACGATAAAACCAGCAGGGTTTGCCTTTCTATGTTTCACGCGATGCCACCACTTTCATTCTTTTCAGACGCGCCGCCCGAGTGTGATCAAACTCGTCCCGTTCCTTTTTCTGATCCTGCTGGGGATCGCTGCACCGGACCGGTCCGGGGGACAGACCCCGTGGATCGTCCCGCCAGCGGACGGGCTGGAGATCCGGCCTGATCCAGCGGTGCCGCCGGTCGATTCCCTGGGGCCCGAGTTGCCTTGGGGCATGATCGAGCCGGACGGAAACGTCGACGCGATGGAGGAGTTGGACCTGACGGTTCCTTCGTTCGGAATCGAAGCGAGTTTCCAAAGCGAGACGTCCTCGGCCGGGCCGCCGCTTTGCCCGGATTGTCTGGAAGCCGAGTGCTCGGGTTGTCCTTCCGTTCCCGGCCGCCGGCCGGATCCGAACTGTTCGAGCTGCGACGCCGATCATTCGTGCCGGCGTTGCCGGCAACCGATGCTGGCGAGTCACTGGACACCTTGGGCGGCGTTTCATCAGCGTCTGCCTCCGGTCAACTGGTCGGCGTTGGACGTCGGTCGGCGGTTTCGAGAGCGACGGACGCGCGACCGCGGCATCGGTTACGAGCGGGTCATGTTCGCGCCCAGCGTTTTGGACACCGCCATCGACACGCCGCACTTCGGCATTCGTTACCAGATCGACAGCGGCTTGAATGTTGCCGATCGATCGGAGTACTACTGGGCGACCGATCCGGTGGGGCCTGGTGGCGACGGCCGCGTCAACACACAGGACGTGAAGTTTCGCTTGGCGCTGGGTAACGAAAAGGCCATGGCAATGACCGAGTACACGATGCGATCACTCGACCCCCGGTCGGCGGAAAACACGACGGGTTTCGGCGACATGATGATCGGCGCCCGTGCCTTGTTGGTCGACGGCAAACGCACGAAGCTGTCGACCATCTTTCGCACGCACTTGGCGACCGGCCCGTCCGAGCGCGGTTTGGGAACCGGACACACCTCACTGGAACCGGGGTTGCTGGGGCGTTATTGCCATTCGCCGGAAACGTATCTGTTCGGCGAACTGAAATACTGGATTCCGATCGGAGGCACCCCGGATCACGCCGGCGACGTCTTGATCACCGGGTTGGGGATCAGCACCATCGCCGCGGAAAGCGACGTGTTCGCTTTCCTGCCGACGCTGGAGATGCGCACGCTGTCGTTTCTGTTCGGATCCGAGACCACGCCCGGCGGGCTGAATCGACGCGTCGACGGCGTCACCGCAGTCGAAATTTACCCGGGGGCCCGTTTCGTCTTGGGCCCCAAGGGTGACACGGGTCTTTGGGAATTCGGGGTCGCCGCCGGCATCACGGTCGCCGATGACGACTGGTTCGACACACGCGTCGTCCTGGACCTGCGATTCGCTCACTAATAGCTCGCGCCGCGATAGGTCATTCGCTCGCGGCGCATGGTGTGAGCCGCGCACAGGGCGGCGATGTCGTCACGGTGGCCCACCACGATGATCACGTCGCCGGGCGCGAGACGCCTGTCGCCGGAAGGATTCATTTGGACTTCGCCGCCGGCCGAACGAACCGCGACAATCAGAAAGCCGCGGTTGCCGCGCACTTCGATTTCCGCGAGCGGCCGCCCGACCATCGCCGAGCCTGGTTCGACGCGCAATTCTTCCAAGTGAAGTCCGATCGCCGTCAACTCGCTGTTGATGTTGTTCGAGGCTCCCGCGGACTGCAACAAGCTCGCCGCGGTGGGATGCGTGATCAACTGGGTCGCACGTTTGGCGCCGACCGCGGCGGCCATGACGACGTGGTCGGCACCACAACGTCGAAGCTTTTTTTCGGCGCTACGTGATTCACCGCGTGCGATGACTTTGACACTGCGGTTCAAGTCCCGCGCGGTCACGCAGATGAACGCGTTGAGAGCGTCATCGGGCAGCAACGTTGCCAAGTTTTTGGCGCGATCGATGCCGGCTTCTTGCAAAGTGTCTTCCTCGGTGGCGTTGCCGACCATCGCCAACATGCCGGCTTGCTGTGCCTCGGCGACACGGACCTCGCTTTCATCGACCACCACAAACGGATGACCGCCTTGCAAAAGTTCCTCGGCGACGATCGATCCCATGCGACCGAAACCGCAAACGATCGTGTGGTTCGTCAACTGGGCGATGCCTTGACTCATCTTTCGACTCCTGAGCATGTCTTGTAATTCGCCGTCGATCAGCAGTTGAATGAATCCGCCGACCGTGTACACCGCCGCGCCGTAGCCCAGCACGATCACGGCGATCGTTAGCCCTCGCAGTTCCGGAGTTTCGATCGGTTTGACTTCGCCATAACCGACTCCGAAAATGGTGATGACGACCATGTAAAGCGAATCGCCGAACGTCCAGCCCTGTTCGACGTAACCGAAGACCGCCGCGCCGCAAATGGCGACGAAGACGATCAGGCCGATCACGATGCGACGAAACGGTTTGGGCGACATGGCCTCAGGGTAGCCCGGTTCCTTGCCCCCGGGACCGCGACGTCGATTACAATACGCGTCGTCGACCTTAAGTTGGTCGCAAGGTCTTCTTGCCCGCCCCACCCGTGTGCGGCACCCCTCGCCCCGCCCTCGGATTGTCTTCAAGACGGACTGCCCTACCATGCCCGAATCGGAAATCTCACGACGCCAGTTTCAAGCCCGCACTTCGACGACGTTCGTCTTGTCCGCCGCGACGGCGCTTTCGAGCGTTCGGGCCGCTGGGGCGAATGAACGAATCGGGCTGGGGTTCATCGGCGTCGCCAATCGTGGCGGCCAACTCATGGACGCCTTCGCGGAGCAACACGACTGCACCCCCGTCAGTCTCTGCGATGTCGACTCGGTCGCGCTGGCCGCCGCCGCAAAGAAAGCCGGCAACGATCCGAAACGGGAAGAAGACTTTCGCCGTGTCCTGGATGACAAAGACGTCGACGCGGTCGTCATCGCCACCCCGGACCACTGGCACGCGATCCAAGCGATCGGCGCCTGTGCGGCCGGAAAAGACGTGTACGTCGAAAAACCCTTGTCCGTGACGATTCATGAAGGTCGCGCGATGGTCGACGCGGCGCGAAAGTACAAACGCGTCGTCCAAGTCGGCACGCACCGACGCAGCAGCCCGCTGTACGCCGAATTATCGGGCCGAATCCGGAACGGCTTGCTGGGAAAGGTCTGCGTCGCGCGGGCTTACCGACTGAGCAACATGGTCCCCCACGGCATCGGCAAAGAACAACCGAAATCACCCCCGTCCCATTTGAACTGGGACATGTGGCTGGGGCCCCGCGATGAACGCCCCTATCAGGACAACATCACGCCGTACAAATTTCGCTGGTGGCAAGATTACAGTTCCCAAATGGGCAATTGGGGCGTGCACTACTTGGACGCGATCCGTTGGTGCGTCGGCGAGGAAGCGCCCAGCAGCATCTGCGCGATGGGGGGCCGCTTTGCCGTCGACGACGATCGCACGATTCCCGACACGATGGAAGTCACGTTTCAATTCCCGTCGGGCCGGTTGGCAATCTTTGGCCAATACGAAACCAGCGGCAACCCGATGATGCCCGGTGGCGAAATCGAACTACGCGGGACCCAAGGCACGGCCTACGTTTCCGAACGGGCTTACGAAATCATCCCCGAACGCAACGGCCAGTTTTCGAAAGACAACCCCAAAACCAAACCGGAAAAGAAACAGGAAGAATCGAACAATCGCATGCTGACCGCCGCCCATGCCAGAAACTTCTTGGACTGCATGGGTTCACGAAAACAGCCTCACGCGGACATCGAAATCGGTCACCGCAG
This sequence comes from uncultured Pirellulaceae bacterium, assembly GCA_964453205.1. Classification (GTDB taxonomy): domain Bacteria; phylum Planctomycetota; class Planctomycetia; order Pirellulales; family Pirellulaceae; genus Crateriforma. The sequence continues at coordinate 86,482 of CAYVRC010000001.1, forward strand.
CACGACCTTTTGTCATCTCGCCAACATCTCGGTCGCCTTGGGCCGACGACTGGAATGGGACGCGGCGGGGGAACGGTTCGTCGGTGACGAGGAGGCCAACACGCGTTTGCACTATGAATACCGCAGCCCTTGGACGTTGCCGTCGTAGGCCCCGCGGCAGCGAGGGTCGGGGATCTCTCGTTCGCCGGGCGCCCGGTCGATCAAGGTCGAGCGGTTGTGGACGGATTTTCGTGCCCTTGCCATACTGAGTGCATGAACGTTCCTTTTCGAAAAATGTTGTCGGCCAAGATTCACCGAGCCACGGTGACCGGTGCGGATTTGGAATACGAAGGCAGTCTGACGGTGCCGCCGGAATTGATGCGGGCCGCCGGCATCCATCCCTTCGAATCGATCCATGTCTGGAACGTGACGCGGGGCAGTCGCTTGGAGACTTACGCGATCGAAGGCTTACCGAATTCCTCGGACATCTGTGCCAACGGGGCCGCCGCGCACCTGATTCACCCGGGGGATCAAGTCATCCTGGCGACTTACACGTTTGTCCCGGAGGACCGCTTGGCCGATCACGCACCGCGACTGATTTTTGTCGGCGAGTGCAATGAAATCGTCCACACGGGCCCCGAATTGGCGGGTCCGCAGCGACGTGCCGAAACGGGCGGGTATTGATTCTGTTGTCCCATTTCGGCATCGTCACCGTTGCGATCCTGGTCGGCTTGGCGACGGGATGTTTGCTGGCAACGCAGCCCAGCGTCAACGGACAGCTCGGCCGGAGCGTCGAGCATCCGATGCAGGCCTCGATGATCTCGTTCGCCAGCGGGGCGGCGATCGTGTTGGTGGTCTGCGTCGTGATGGGCTGGTTTCCGCCGCGTTTTCGGGTCCCGGCGTCCCAATTGCCTTGGTGGATCTGGTTCGGGGGTGCGATCGGCGTGGTCATGGTCACGACGTCGCTGATTTTCGTTCCACGGGTGGGATCGTTGCCCTGGTTTGCCGCCGTGATGACCGGACAGACGGTGGGGGCGATTTTGCTGGACCATTTCGGCTTGCTGGGGAATCCCCGCGCCGAGGCGTCGCCGCTGCGGCTGTTGGGAATGGGGCTGTTAATCGCGGGCGTCGCGGTGATCGTGATCGCCAAGCGTCACGAGGGCAGCCGTTTGCCCGCCGGGCCGCCGCCCGGCAGGACGTCGCCGGCCGAGGGGAACGCGGGCCAGGCGAACGCGGGCGGGACGGGCTCGGCGGACGAGAATTCGCCGCCGGATGTCACGGAGAGCGAGAACTCCGGTTGAGGCAAAATATTGCGATTACTATCGTAGCGATTCGCTCGATCGTTCGGACGCTGCTTTTGTGGGCATCGGACGAGCCTGTTTTTCCGAGGCCGCCGGCCGATCCCGCTGTCTCTTGTCCGCCCATCCGTGCATTCCTGACGCCGTGAAGTACCAGCAAATCGACACCATTCTCGCGCTTCAGCCAGGCATTCGTCTGGTGGGGGAGCGCACGCTCGGTGCCGAAGAGCAGTATCTGACCGACCATTTCCCCAATTTGCCGGTGATGCCGGGCGTGATGATGCTCGAAGCGTTACACCAGGCATCGATTTGGCTGGTGCGATCCGGCGAACAGTTTCGCAGCCCCTTGGTGCTGCTTCGCGAGGCCCGGAGCGTTAAATTTGGCGACTTCCTTTCGCCCGGCGAAACGCTGCGAATCACCGCGGAAACCAAATCACGTCACGAAAACGTGTTCAAAATCAAGGCCGTCGCCGGCAAGGGGGGGCGCGTCACCGTCAGCGCGACCTTGGTTTTGGAAGCCTGCGGGTCCGGCGACCCTCCCGGGTTGAACACCGATCAGGACGTCGCCCGGCGATGCCGCGAACAATTCCACGAACTATTCGGCAAGCCTGCCGACATCCCTGAAACCGAAGCCGCCTGAACCGAATTCAGAGTTCCCGTGTTTCAGATTTCGATTTTCCGTCTTTGTAACGAATCCACTTAACCACTTCCGCCCAAGGAACCGCTGATGAGCCTGTCTCAGGATGAAATTTTTGAAAAGGTGCAAGAATCGCTAGTCGACGCACTGGGGGTCGATGACGACGAAGTCACTCGCGAAGCCACTTTGGTGGGCGACCTGGGTGCCGAATCGATCGACTTCTTGGACATCGTTTTCAAGCTGGAGAGCGCTTTCGACATTTCGATTCCCCGCGAGGAGCTGTCGCCCGAAGACATCTTGACCAACAGCCAGTACGTTCAAGACGGCACCGTGACGGCAGAAGGGTTGGCGGAACTGAAACGCCGCATGCCTTGGGCGGACTTGGGCGAATTCGAAAAGAACCCCCGCGTCCAGGACTTCGGCAACATTCTGACCGTCGGCGATTTGTGCAATTACGTCGAAACCAAAGTGGGCGAATAGCCGATGCGATGGTTTTGGGTCGATCGCTTTACCGAGTTTGTCAGTGGTTCGCACGCCTGCGGCCTGAAAAACGTTGCGCTCGACCAAGAAGTCGTCGATGAATATTGCCCGGGCTATCCGATGTTGCCGCCCACGTTGATCATCGAAGGGATGGCCCAACTGGGTGGCATCCTGGTGGCCGAGCATTTCAAGTTCGAAAAGCGGGTCGTGCTGGCAAAAGTCGGCAAAGCGGTCTACCACCGGCCCGCCCGCGTCGGCGATCAATTGCGTTATCGCGTAGAAATGAAGTCCGCCAACGAGACGGGTGCCATGACGACCGGGGTCAGCTTGTGTGACGATCGTCCCCAAGCCGACATCGATTTGATGTTCGCGTTTCTGGAGCCCGGTTTCTTGGTCGATGGCCCCTTGTTTCGGCCCGGTGATCTGAGAACGATGCTCCAGATCATGAATTTCTTTCACGTCGCCGTGGACGCCGAGGGCAAGCCGTTGCCGCATTACGACAACCTGTAGACGCCGTCGACCGGGCGGATGAACCCTGATCGCGGCTCTGTTTCTGTTTCGACCTTTCTTTCCCAACCCATCGATACAAGATCACCCCAATCATGGCTTCTGACCCCCATCGTCGCCGCGTCGTCGTCACCGGAATCGGCATGGTCAACCCGATGGGCCATGACGCCGCGACCGTCTGGGCGGGCCTGAAGGAAGGCGAATCCGGGGTCGCGCGGACCACTTTGTTCGACGCCAGCGGCTTTCCCACCAAGATCAGCGCCGAAGTCAAGGACTGGGACTTGGTCGATGCCGAAGGCTCCGGCGAATCCACCAGCGGATTGGGACGGCACACCAAATTCGCCATCGGTGCGGCCAGACAAGCCGT
>CAYVRC010000001.1:89759-139110 GCA_964453205.1 uncultured Pirellulaceae bacterium
CGTGCAGGACAGCGGCATCCTGGATGTCATCGCCGATCCGACGCGCTTGGGCGTGTACTTGGGCAGTGGCGAAGGCAATCAGGACTTCACGACGTTCAGCAAAATGATGGTCGCGGCGCTCGAGGACGGTTCGTACGACGCGGCGAAATTCGTCCAGGCCGGCTTGGAACTGCTCAATCCCGCCAAGGAACTGGAACAAGAACCCAACATGCCCGCCGCCCATGTGGCGACGCTGTTCGGCGCCCAAGGCCCCAATTTCAACTGCTTGACCGCTTGCGCCGCCAGCAGCCAGGCGATCGGCGAAGCGACCGAAATCATTCGGCGTGGGGAAGCCGACGCGATGATCGCCGGCGGCACCCACAGCATGATCCATCCCTTCGGCGTGACCGGTTTCAACCTGTTGACCGCGCTGAGCGAAAGCAACGACGAACCGACCAAGGCCAGCCGACCGTTCGACCTGAAACGAAACGGCTTCGTCCTGGGCGAAGGTTCGGCGATGGTGATCTTGGAGGACTTCGAAAGTGCCAAGAAACGTGGCGCGACGATCTACGGAGAAGTCGCCGGCTACGGCACGACCGCCGACGCCTATCGGATCACCGATATTCCGCCCGACGGCCACGGCGGCATCGCCGCGATGCGGATGGCCATCAGCGATGCGGGCCTGTCGCCCCGCCAGATTCACTACGTCAACGCTCACGGGACCAGCACCAAAGTCAACGACAGAGTCGAAACGAAAGCCTGTCGAGAAGTTTTTGGCGAATTCGCGTCCAAGGTTCCCGTCAGCAGCACGAAAAGCATGATGGGCCACCTGATCGCCGCGGCCGGCGTCACCGAGATGATCGTGTGCTTGATGGCCATGCGCGACAGCGTCTTGCCGCCGACGATCAATTACGAAAACCCCGACCCGGATTGTGACTTGGATTACGTCCCCAACGAAGCACGAGAAGCCGAGATCCGGTACGCGCTGAACAACAGCTTCGGATTCGGCGGCCAAAACGTGACGCTCTGTTTGAGCCGGTTCGATGACTGAATTCAGTGACGCCGAATTGGCCGCGTTTCTGGACGAAGCGTTGACCCCCACACGCTCGGCGGAACTGGAGCACGCCCTTCGCAGCGACGCCCGGCTTCGATCGCGGCTGACCGAAGTCACCGGCCGTGAGTCCGCCGGCCTGCACACGATCGGCGCGATTTGGCGACGCGGACGCTTGTCCTGCCCCGATCGCTCCCAACTCGGGCAATACGTCTTGGGCACGTTGCCCGCCGACGCGGTCGACTACATCCGTTTTCATTTGAAGGAAGTCGGTTGTCGTTACTGCGCGGCGAACCTGGCCGACTTGGAAACGGCCGCGGGGCCTGACGAACAGCCCGCTCGGCGACGCACCAAGTATTTCCAAACCAGCGTCGGCCATCTGAAAAAGTGAGCCGCCGGCCGATCGTCGCGATCATGCGGCGCGGTACATCATTCTTTCCAGACGATCCAGCGTCGTGACCATCTGGTTCCAGTCCGCGACGACTTCCATCGTCGGCATCTCGCCGGCGTCCACGTGGTCGTAACCACGGTTGCTGACTCGGACGCGGCCGCCCAGCACGGCGACGGGCGTTTCCGCTTCGTCGCGCGAAACGTTCGGTGCGGAGTTGCCGTCGATCGGCAAGACTTGCTGCATGACATGGTGGACGGCCCAGAGCGCGGCCTTGCGAGCGTTTTCGGCACGAACGACTCTGCGGAAATTGCCCGATTGAACGTAATATTGATCCATGATTCCGTTTCCTTCCTTTGACGAATACGCTGTCGGCGAAGATTCTTGCTGCGACGCGGGAAACGCGTGCTTTCCCGTCTAACACTCTTCATCGCCGACCCCGTGACAAGTCAGGTCACGACATTCCCTTCTACGCCCCATCCGGTTTCATGAAACTGTTTCACCACGGAGCGCATCAAGGCGTCACCGGTTCTTGTCATCAGCTTTCATGGGACAAAGGAAAATCCGGTCTGTTGGTCGATTGCGGAATCTTTCAAGGCGACGAAGCCGAAAAGCATCCCGACCAAACGATCGACTTTCCCCTGGACGGCATCGAATCGCTGTTGCTGACGCACGTCCATATCGATCATTGCGGCCGAGTGCCCCATTTGATGGCGGCCGGTTTCCGCCAGCCGATCTATTGCAGCCCGCCGACCGCCCGGCTGCTGCCTTTGGTGATGGAAGACGCGCTGCGGATCGGCTTCACCCGCTCGGCCAGGCTGATCGAAAGATTCTTGAACCACATCGACGAACTGTTACAGCCCGTGTCGTATCAGCAGTGGCACGACATCGAAGGCGGCGCGTCGATTCGGCTTTCGCCCGCCGGACACGTGCTCGGGTCGACGATCTTCGAAGTCCGACTGCCCGGTGGGGAAGTCGTCGTGTTCTCCGGCGACATCGGAGCGGGCAACAATCCGCTGCTGCACCCGCCGGTCAGCCCGCCCCGTGCCGATCTGTTGGTTTTGGAGAGCACCTATGGCGATCGCTTGCACCCGAGCAACGTCGACCGACAGGCCGCGCTGGAATCGATCTTGCGTCACACGCTGCTGGATTCCGGTGTCACGATCATCCCGGCGTTCAGTTTAGGCCGAACGCAAGCCTTGCTGTACGAGATGAACGGCATCTTTGAACGGGTGCAAAAGTCAGAGGGCCGATCACTAATGCACCGAGTCGATGTGTTGGTCGATTCACCACTCGCGTCACGCTTCACGTCACTTTACGACGGTTTGCAGGAATATTGGAGCGACGAAGCCCGGCACCTGATGCGGACGGATGATCAACCGCTGGTTTTCGAAAACCTGGTGACCATCGGGGACCACGGCGAACACAAAGACACCATGGAGTACATCGCCAAGAGAGAACTTCCCGCGGTCGTGATCGCCGGCAGTGGCATGTGTACCGGCGGACGCGTCGTCAATTACCTAAAGAAGTTTTTGGATGACGAACGGACTGACATCGTTTTTTGCGGTTATCAGGCCGGCGGTACCCCCGGACAAGCGTTGCAACGCGGTGCCGAGTGGGTGCAACTGGACGGCAAAAAATATCATGTCGCCGCCAAAGTCCATCAACTGACCGGATACAGCGCCCACGGCGATCAAGCCGATTTGCTCCGGTTCGTCGAACAGTTCGAGGAAAAACCAAAACGCATCCGTCTGGTTCACGGCGATTACCAACCCAAACGAACGCTCGCCGCGAAACTGGAACAACGCGGCTATCAGGTCGACCCGTTGTAAGGCGTCGACGATTCAGGTGGCGACAAACCGCTGACCGCGACGGTGCAGGTAGGCTTGCCAGACCATTCGGACGCCGACGCTGCGGTGCGGACGCCAAAGCTCCGTCCGCTCGATCAAACGCTCGACATCGGCGTAGTCACCCGAATCCAATTCCGACAAGCCCTTGATTAATGCCAGGTCGCCGTGCGGGATCACGTCGGATCGCAACATCGCCATCATCAAATAAACGCTGGCCGACCATTGCCCCAAGCCCAGGCGGCCGGTGATCGCCGCGCGAACCCCGTCGTCGTCCAACCGTCTCAGCGTCGCGATCCGAAATCGACCGGCACCGACGTCGTCGGCCAGCGCGACGGCGTAACGAGCTTTCTGTCGACTGAAGCCGATTTTCCGCAAGCCGTCCTCGCCAAGCCGGCCCAGGGACGTCGCCGTCACGCTTCCGCCGGCTTCCCGGACGAGTCGTTCGAAAGTCGACCTCGCTGAAGAAAGCGAAACCTGTTGTTCCAAAATGATGCGGACGAACGTTGCGAACGTTTGCGGCCGTTTCCACAGCGGCGGCGGCCCGTGCCGGTCCCATACCGGCGCCAGCGCGGCATCGACCCGCGCGATTCGCTCCGCCGCGGCGGGCATCGTTTGTTTCGTCAAGGATCCCTGAAGCGGAACCATCAAATCAGTTCGTCCAATTCCTTGGTCAACTGATCGAATCGCGTCAGGGTCGTTGCCACCGGTTCGGGCTCGGTCATGTCCACGCCGGCGTCGCGTAGCAGGTCCAAAGGATCCTTGCTGCAACCGCCCTTCAGGAACGACAGGTAATCGTTCAGTTCCGCTTCGCCGCCGTCGATGACCCGCTTGGACAACGCCACCGCGGCGCTCAATCCTGTGGCGTACTTGTAGACGTAAAACGCGCGATAAAAGTGAGGGATGCGAAAACACTCCAAGTCCAGCATCTCGTCGATGACAAACTCGGGACCGAAATAGGTTTGCAACAGGCCTCGGTAGGCTTGTCGCAAGGATTTGACCGTCAGCGGTTGGCCCGCTTCGCACATCTCGTGCGTGATCTTTTCGAACTCCGCGAACATGGTTTGCCGAACCACCGTGGCGCGAATGCTGTCCAGTTCGTTGTTGATCAAGTAGGCCCGTTCGTTGTCGTCCGCCGCGTTGTTCAACAGATGCCGCGTCAGCAGTTGTTCGTTGAACGTGCTGGCGACTTCGGCGACAAAGATCGTGTAGTTGTAATACTGAAACGGTTGGTGCGACGAGGAATACCAACTGTGCATCGAGTGCCCGGCTTCGTGGGTCAAGGTGAAGACGTCGTTCAGGACTTCTTCCTTGAAATTCATCAAGATGAACGGATCTCCGTCGAAGGTGCCGCAACTGAACGCGCCGCTTTGTTTTCCGCGGTTGGGATAACGATCCGACCATCGACCCCGCAAGCCTTCGGCCAGCGTGCCGACGTACGGGTCGCCCAGCGGAGCCAAGGATTCCAACACGACGTCGACGGCTTGGTCCCAGGTGTGGTGCTTTTGCACGTCGCTAAGGATCGGGACATAAGTGTCGTAGTGATGCAGGTCGTCCAAGCCCATTTTGCGACGACGGACGTCCAAGTAATGATGCACGCTGGGCAACGCATCGTGAACGGCCGAGATCAAATTGTCGTAGACGCTGGCGGGAACATTGTCGGGAAACAAAGCGGCTTGCAGACTGCTCTCGTAATTCCGCGCTTTGGCGTAGTAAACGTCTCGGTGAATGCTGCCGGCCAAGGTCGCGGCCAACGTGTTTTCGTGGCTCTTGAACTGTTCGTAGTACTGACCAAAAGCCTTCGAGCGAACGTCGCGATCCGGGCTCAACAAAAACTGGGAGAAACTCGCGTGAGACAACTCCTGACGCCGGCCCTTGTGATCGGTGATCTCGCCAAACTTCAAGTCCGCGTCGTTGAGCTGTCGAAAGGCATTGCCGGCCGCACCGGCCATTTCGCCTTGCATCGCCAGCAACCTTTCTTCGCGATCGGACAACGTGTACGGCCGAAAGCGGATCACTCGCTCCAGCTGCAACCGGTAAGGTTCGACGGCCGGATCGCTGAGCAACGTTTGCATCTCGTCTTCGTCGATCGCGAGCAACTCGGGCCGCATGTAGCTGGCCGCTTGGCCGGCTTTGACGGCGATGTTTTGGAAACGCGCCTTCATCGCCTGGGCGTCGCTGTCGCCTTGATCCTCGGTCGTCTTTAAAAACGCGAACGTGCCGAGACGTTCCGCCAAGCGATCGAAATCGCGATCGAACACCAAAGCCTGGGCCAAGACCTGGGCCGATTCGCCCAGCCGTCCCTGGAACGTCTCGAAGGTCGGAATCATGGCTTCCCATTTGGCGAAATCGGATTCCCACGACGCCAAATCGGGGTACAGGCTGGACAAGTCCCAGCAATGCTCGGGGGCGACTTCGTGACGGGCAGGCAGCGAGGCGGTAACGGTCGACATGCTGGTTCCGGTTGGGGGACGGGGCGGAAAGACGACCGGATTGTAACGGCCTCGGCGGACTTTCCTACGGTCCCCAAGTGTCGCCCCGCTGGCGGGATTCATTTTCACGCCCAGCCGGACGCGGACGAAAACGCACGCCCTAGTGCGTCCGCTCGCACACCCAGGGCGGAGCATCGCACACTAAACCGTGACAAAGGGCGGGGGTTCGGCCGATCGGGTGGCCGGTCCAAAGTTTGCTTCATGTCGGCGGGTCCTCCGAACAGACAAATTGAATATCACGCCGGCCCCGCAAGCGGATCGATTCATGTCACAGAAGAAATATGTCACGGTCGACGGGAACGAGGCCGTGGCCCGTGTGGCACACTTGACCAGCGAGGTCATCGCGATCTATCCGATCACCCCGGCATCGTCGATGGGCGAACTGGCCGACCAGTGGAGCAGTCAAGGCGTCAAGAACCTGTTCGGCGTCACCCCGTCGGTGATCGAAATGCAGAGCGAAGCCGGGGCGGCCGCCGCGGTTCACGGTGCCCTGCAGGCCGGCGGACTTTCGACGACCTTCACGGCGTCCCAGGGTCTGCTCTTGATGATCCCGGAGATGTTCAAAATCGCCGGCCAACTGTTGCCGACCGTCTTTCACGTCGCGGCCAGGTCGATCGCCACCCACGCGCTTTCGATCTTCGGCGATCACAGCGACGTGATGGCCACCCGCGGCACCGGATGGGCGATGTTGTGCTCGTCCAGCGTTCAGGAAGCTCAGGACTTTGCCGTCATCGCCGGGGCAGCCGCGTTGGATCTTCGCGTCCCGTTCTTGCACTTCTTTGACGGCTTTCGCACCTCGCATGAAGTTAGCAAGATCGTGCAAGTCGGCGAGCACGAAATCCGTGAGATGATCGACGATGATGCGATCCAAGCTTGTCGTGATCGCGCGTTGACACCGGACCACCCTGTCATCCGCGGCACCGCGCAAAACCCCGACGTGTTCTTTCAATCACGCGAAGCGGCCAACCTGTATTACTGTGGACTGCCCCATCTGCTGCAAGCGAAGATGGACAAGTTCGCCGCCGTGACCGGTCGCCGGTACAAACTGTTCGAATACTTCGGTGCGGAGGACGCCGAGAGAGTGATCGTGATCATGGGATCCGGTGGCGGAGCGGTGAAGGAGGCCGTGACGCGGTTGAACGCCGAGGGCCAGCGGGTCGGCCTGTTGGTCGTCAAGCTTTATCGTCCCTTGGATGCCCAACGTTTCGTCGAAGCCCTCCCGTCGACCGTCCGGCGGTTGGCCGTTTTGGACCGCACCAAAGAACCCGGCGCGATCGGCGAACCTTTGTTCCAAGACGTGTTGGCCGCGATCGATGAACAGTGGGATCGCGTCCACCACGCTCGCAAAGAGGACTGGCCGGAGGTGACCGGCGGACGTTACGGTTTGTCCTCCAAAGAATTCACGCCGGCGATGGCGGCAGCCGTGCTGGAAGAATTGAAAGACACGCGGCCCAAGAAACATTTCACCGTGGGCATCTACGACGACGTGACGCGGTTAAGCCTGAAATGGGACGCCGATTTCCGCACCGAAGCGGCGGACGTGACCCGCGCCGTGTTCTACGGGCTCGGCAGCGACGGAACCGTCGGTGCCAGTAAGAACACCGTCAAGATCATCGGCGAAAACACGCCCTTGTTTGCCCAGGGCTACTTCGTTTACGACAGCAAGAAATCCGGCAGCACGACCGTGTCCCATCTGCGATTCGGCCCCCGCGCGATCGAATCGACTTACCTGATCGACTTGGCGACTTTTGTCGGATGCAACCAGTTCCAATTCATGGATCGCCTGGACGTGCTGAAGTCGGCCGGCCGAGGCGCGACGCTGCTGCTGAACAGTCCTTTCGGTCCCGAGCAAGTTTGGGATCGGCTGCCCGTCACGGCTCAGCAACAAATCGTCGACAAAGAAATCCAGGTGCGCGTGATCGACGCTTACGCGGTGGCCAAGGCCGCCGGGATGGGCAACCGCATCAACACCATCATGCAGACCTGCTTCTTCGCGCTTTCGGGAGTGTTGCCGCAAGACCACGCGGTCGATTTGATCAAACAGGCGATCCGAAAGACTTACGGCAAGCGTGGCGACGAGATCGTGCAGAAAAACTTCGGTGCCGTCGACGCCGCGTTGGATAACCTGCACCCGGTCGCCTTGCCTGCCGAAGTCGTTGAAACCGGACAGGTCAACGGCACGCGGCAAATGAGACGACCAGTCAACGGTCGAACGACCGATTTTGTCGATCGCATCACATCGCAATTGATCGCCGGAGCCGGCGATCTGCTACCCGTCAGCGCCTTGCCCGTCGACGGCACGTTTCCGGTCGGCACGTCGAAATACGAAAAACGCAGCATCGCCCAAGAAATCCCGATTTGGGATGCCGAACTGTGTATCGAATGCGGATTGTGTTCGTTGGTTTGTCCGCACGCGGCGATCCGCAGCAAGGTCTACGACCGAGCCGTTTTGGCCGACGCGCCGGAACACTTCACGTCGGCACAGTGGAAAGACCAACGAATCAGCGATCACGTGTTCACGATTCAGGTGGCTCCGGACGACTGCACCGGGTGCCAAGTCTGTGTCGATGTCTGTCCGGCCAAAAGCAAAACTCGGGCGGGCCACAAGGCCATCGACATGCTGCCCAAGACGGAACACGCGGAAGTCGAGCGGGCCAACTACGACTTCTTCGAATCGATCGCCGATTTGGATCGCTCGTTGATCAAGTCCGGTACCGTCAAAGGCCTGCAGTTGCTTCAACCGTTGTTCGAATTCTCCGGTGCGTGCAGTGGTTGCGGAGAAACGCCGTACATCAAGCTGATGACGCAACTGTTCGGTGACCGGGCGGTGATCGCCAACGCGACGGGTTGTTCGTCGATCTTCGGCGGAAATCTGCCGACCGCTCCTTGGACGACCGACACGGACGGTCGCGGGCCCGCCTGGGCGAATTCGTTGTTCGAGGACAACAGCGAATTCGGCTTGGGGATTCGGCTTTCGATCGATCATCAGCGACTGCTGGCCGAACACCTGCTGGGCGAAATGCGTGGCCGAGTCGACGAGGATCTGCTGGAGCAGATTTCGGCTTCGCGATCCAGCGACGAAATCAGCATCCAACAGCAACGGGTTCGGATCACCGAGCTGCGAAGGCAATTGGAAACGATCGACACGCCGGCGGCCAAAAAACTGTCCCGGATCGCCGACGCGTTGGCCGTCAAAAGCGTGTGGATCATCGGCGGTGACGGCTGGGCTTACGACATCGGATTCGGCGGCTTGGATCACGTCCTCAGCACCGGTGCGAACGTCAACATTTTGGTTTTGGACACGGGTGTTTACTCGAACACCGGCGGCCAGAATTCCAAGGCGACCCCCAGGGCGGCGACCGCCAAGTTCGCCGCCGGGGGAAAACCGGCCCGCAAGAAAGACTTGGGGATGATCGCGGTTTCCTACGGCAACGCCTACGTCGCCCAGATCGCGATGGGCGCCAATCCGGCCCAAACGTTGAAGGTCTTTCACGAAGCCGAATCGTACGACGGACCGTCCTTGATCCTGGCTTACAGTCAGTGCATCGCGCACGGCATCGACATGGCGACCAGCATGACGCATCAAAAAGACGTCATCGCCTCGGGGATGTGGCCGCTGTACCGACACGACCCGCGTCTGAAGGAACAGGGTAAAAATCCGTTCGTCTTGGACAGCCGCAAACCGAGACTGGCGTTCTCGGAGTTGGCGAAACAGGAGGGCCGTTTCTCGATCGTCTGCCGGAACGATCCCGAGCGTGCCGCCCAGCTTTACGAATTGGCACAGGACGACATCGACCAACAGTGGCGTCGTTACGAACAGTTGGCCGCTTCACCCGGGGACGATAAGACCTGACGAGCCGAATCGGGACGATCACCCCAGGCTGCGGGTCGCCTTGGCGACTTGCGATGCCGAGTTCCGAAACGCGGTTTGTTCGTCTTCCGAAAGGGGCGGATGGAGGATGCGGGTCACGCCGCTGCGACCGATCACCGTCGGCAAAGACAAGCACACGTCGTGAACCCCGGCGTAGCCGTCGACCAGGACGCTGACCGGCATCGTGTGACGCAGGTCGTAGACGATGCTGTCGATGATCATCATGGTCGCCAACGCGATGCCGTAGCTGGTGTTTCCTTTACGGCGGTAAACCTCGTATCCCATGTTGACGGTTTGCTGAAACAATCGTCGCGACGTGTCGCTGGGATAAAACCTTTCACCACCCGTCATGGCGACCGAATGAGCCGCAAACTGGCTGTCGCCGTGTTCGCCCAGGATGTACGCGCGGATGTCGTCGGCATGGATCTGCAGTTCCTCGGACAGCAAGGCACGATAACGCACGCTGTCCAGCAGCGTCCCTGTTCCGATGACGCGGTGCGCGGGAAAACCGGAAAGTCGGATCGCGGCGTAGGTCAGCACGTCGACGGGATTGGTGACGATCACAAAGATCGCGTCGGGACTGGCGTCCGCCAAGGGCGGAATCCACTGTTTGAAAATTTCGAAATTGTCGATCGCCAGATCCAACCGGGTGCGTACCGGATCGCCGAAGGGCACCGACGCGGTCATGACGATGACGTCGCTGCCGGCCGATTCCGGGACGCTTCCCGAGCGGATTTGCATGTTGCTGTTTTGCAAAGCGCTGGCGTGGGAAAGGTCCATCGCTTCGCCTTCGGCTTTCTCCGCACTGCGATTGATCAACAGCAACTGATCGGCCAACGGATTGATGGTCGCGGCGAAAGCGATCGCCGCGCCGACGCGTCCGGTTCCGACGATCGTGATTTTCATGCCTCGTTCTGATCCGCTTCGCCGAGCCCGACGATCTGCAACAGTCGCAAGGCGTTGGTCGTCGGGGACACGCCCGTTCGCATTTGATAATCGAACGTCATCTGGTCGTTTCCGTCGGCGTCCGGTGTGATCGTTTCCCGAAAATGGACGGTCGTGGCGATCTGTTGCAACTCCGGTTCATCGGCCAGTTCCAAGTCGTGCGTGCTGATCGCGCCGATGGCTCCCAAGCGTCGCAGGTGCGAGAGCACTTGAGTCACGGCGATTTGTCGTTCGCGACTGTTGGTGCCCTGCAAGATTTCATCCAGGAGATAAAGCGTGACGCGGTCGTCCTGTTTCTGTAAACGTCGTGCATGATCGACGACGGCTTTGAGACGATGCAGTTCGGCCATGTAAAACGAAACGCCTTCGGCCAGGTTGTCACTGACCCGAATGCTGGTGGCCATTTCCATCGAAGGCAAGGAAAGCCGTCGGGCACAGGCGGGAGCCCCGGCCGCGGCCAGGGCGACGTTCAGCCCGATGCTCCGCAGCATCGTGCTTTTGCCCGACATGTTGCTGCCGGTGACCAGCAGCACCGTTCCCGGCGGCCCGACTTGGACGTCGTTGCAGACGCGGGCTTCGTCGGACAACAACGGGTGCCCGATCGCGGTGGCTGCCAAGACCGCGGCATCACCGGACCTCGGCGAAACCCACTCGGGCTGCGTCCAAGACGGTTGTTCGTCATGAACGGCCGCGAGGGACATCAGGGCTTCCAGTTCACCGAGCGCGTCGAACCAGTCGGCCGCCCGGGTGCCGTAACGGAGCTGCCACGCTTCCAAGCGTCGCATCACGCGAACGTCCCAGAGGCCCCAACATTGCAGCGGCAGGTACAACAAAAACGTCGCGGCGGATTGCTTCAGAGCCCCCTTACGGGCCACGCTGCTCAGGGCGTCCATCCCCGCCACCGCGCTGTCATCGCCTTCGACCAATCGCCGGCGAATCTCGTTGAGCAGGCCGTCGGTGTCTGAATCCGTCGGCAACATCTGGCCGAAACGAAACAGTTCGGCGTAATCTTGGACGACGCGTCGGCTGGACATCGCGACGCTAAAGACCTCGTGTGCCGGTCCCAGGACCAGGCTGCTGAGCAGGACGTTACCGATCGCCAGGAACAACAAACCCAAAGCGGTCAAGCGGATCCAGGAACCGTCCGAGACACCGATCAGGCTGAGCAAGAACGCGGCAAACAAGCCGACCGCGATCAACGCCGAAAGGTTCGCCCACACGACCAACCAGCTGCGGGATTGCAGCCAAGTCGGCCCGCCGGCCCAGCGGGCGAACCGTTCAGGGTCGCCCGTGCTCGCCGCAATCTCTCGCGACAGGACGTAGAAACGAAGTCGTCCTTCGCGTTCGGGCGCGAGCACTTCGGCGGCTCGGAAACGCGACCGCGCCAGCGTGTCGGTGGCGGGACCGGCCAGCCAAGCGGCTAGCTTGCGAATGCCCGCGTGCGTCGCCGCGACGCTGACCAAACGGAACAGCGACGCTTTTCCGAACAGGTCCAAGTCGACCGCCACGTCACGTTCGTGCGCGGGCAGATCGAGCGAATCGATCAAGCCGGCTGCCCCATCGTCCTCGATCGCATCCCAATCCCGCTGCACCCGTGCGATCAGTCGACGAAAGACCCGCTTTTCTTGGCGAAGCCGGTCCAGCCGATCACGGATCGGTTCATTGTAAATCACGACGCCCAAGAACGCGGCAAACGCCGTGGCGGCGAGCGCGGCGAAAACCGCTCCGGCCTGCGAGAACGCGGACAAGAACAACAGGAACAACACCAACAAGAACAGCAACACGCGAACGATGCCGATCCGGTGATCGGAGGCTTCGGCCCGTTGTTGTTCGTCGTCGATACGATCCAGGTGTTGTTGATAACGGACGACGGCATCGGCGTCGGCGTCCGCCGCATCAGTTTTTGGGGCCAAGACAGATTCCTTCCGGTGAAGGTGGTGGGTGCTGAAGGGGGACGTGCCGAATTTCAACGCAGCCGGATTCTTCTAAGCCGCGTTTGCCGACGCACTCGCACGTATTTTGGCGGCCGATCGACCCGCGCTGATGACTTTCAACGCGACACGATCCTGTAAATTCGGTCGGAAGATCGTCAGCAACAACATCGGCAGAAACCACGCGATGTAAAGACCTCCGCCGTAGCCGTGCCAAAACTGAGCCGCCACCATGACGGCCGCGGTGCAACTGATCAACGTGCCCAAATTCTTCTGGGCCGGCCAAATCGCAAAGAACAGGCTCAGAATGACAAACCCGACGATGACGGGGAATCGCCAGACGGGATTCCAGCCCAGTTCCCAGACGCCGCGGGGTTCGCTCGTCGGCAAACGCAACCCGAACATCCGCTGGAGGTGAGCCGTCAACGATTCCGTGCCGGCAAACGTCAGCAACAACATCAGCACGACCAGCATCGAAACGACGCCGACGCCGAACCGACGCGTGCCACGTTGCCAATAAAAACTGAACCAAAGCGGCAACAAAAACAGCGGGTAATAAACCAGTCCCGCGGCCAACCCCATGAAGACCCCGGCGATCATCGGTTTGCGATACGAAAGCACCGCCCACAACAACAAAGCCGCCGGCACCGCATGATCGACGCGGCCGGTCATCTGGGCCGTGTAGGGCAGCAACAGATAAAGCAACGCGCAACCGGTACCGGCACACAAGTTATTGAAATGCCGTTTCCCGATCATCACGATGGCCACGACGATGGACATTTGGGCGATGATCGCAAGCACTTTGGCGATCGTCGCGACGCGTTGTTGACGCGGCGTCAATTCGGAGATCGTTCGCGGAGCATCGCCGCCAACCGATTCGCTGACCGGACGAGTGGGGATCGCCGGCAACATGTTCATCAGCGAATACCCCGGTCCGAGCTGAGGACCTTGTTCCTCTTGGATCTGTGGCGTGCTGGTCACGACGTTCGCCATCATGAAGACGAACAGCGAAATGCCGATGAAGTTCAATCCGCCGGTGGTCAAATTAGGATCCAACAAGGGCCGCCGGACCATCAACGGATCCAACAACAACCGGATCAGGATGAAGGCTTCGACAAAGAACAACCAAACGAACCCGTGACGTTTCAAAGCGATCCAGGTGTACGGCTGGACGACGGGTTCGGCGATCGTCACGGACGTCGAATCGGCGACGGGGTCCGAAAGCGACCGGGCTTCCGAAAGCGACCGGGCCTCCGAAACCAACTGGGCTTCCAGCCGCAGCGACTGATCGCGTTGATCCAGCTCCCGTCGCTGACCCTCGTGAACCATCAACAGCCCCGGTGCCAACAGGATCAGCAGCAGGATGTCCAGATTCCGGACGCTCCAAAAACGATGGAACACGAAGTACAGGCCCAGCGTCAAAAACGACGACATGTAGACCCATGTCGTCGGCTCGGGACGTCGGTAATACAGCAACAATTCGCTCATCGCATCGATTCTCCACCTTGCCGTCTAGGATAAACCGGCACCCAGTCGGTGAACACCATCGGATCCCCCGGGTCCAAGGTCTCGCCGGTGGGCTGTTCCGGCGACTTCAGCCGAACAGCGTCAGGACAAGGGCACCGGACAAAATCCCCGCCAGGCACCACGACTTTGCCACCACCTGACCCTCACCGAGCGCCGCGGCACCGAAGGCGAAAGCCACGAAAACGCTGCAACGGCGAAGCGTCGAAACGACCGAAATCAAGGCTTCGGGGTCGGCCACGGCGGTGAAGTAAACCAGGTCTGTGGCCAACAAGAGCGGACTGATCATCCACACGCTCGGTCGCCACCGGATCGGATTAACGTGCCTTTCGTTTCGCCACCACCATGTGAAACAAGGCACCATCGCCGGCACCAGGTCGATCGTGAACCAGGCTTGCAAGGTCGCCACGGGCAAGCCGCATGTCTGTAGCAAATACTTGTCATAAATCGAGCTCAGTGCGCCGGTGATCGTCGCCAACATCATGCAGGCGACCCAGCGATTGCGAGCAAAGTGAATGCCCTCGCGACGCCCCACTGAGGAAAAAGCCCAAAACGACATCAAGACCACCGTGATCCCGATCCATTGCGTCACCGACGGTCGCTCGCCCAGAAACGTGATCGCGATCAGGATCGTCCACAGCGGACTGGTCGACCGGATCGGCGCGGCGATCGACAGCGGCAGGTGCTTCAACGCGAACAGAGAAAACGTCCAAGACGCGGCCACCAGCAGACTCTTTGCCGCCACCAGGACGTGCTGAGAAAACGTCAGTGGCACCAATCGCAAAAATTCGATCGGCTGGCTTTCCGGCGACACGAAACTCCAAATCAGCAGCGGCAGCCACAACAACGCTCCTTCCGAGGTGCTGATCAGCAAGACCGCCGGCACGGCATTGCCGCGCGCCGCCATCTTCTTGGTGATGTCGTAACACCCCAACAGCACGGCGGAGATCAAGGAAAGGAGGACCCAGGTCATGCGTCAATCATCGACCGTGAACCTGATCGCGTGAATGGGGTCACCTTCAGCGGCGACCTCTTGCCGACCTCCGCCGCGTTTGTCATGCCAAGGCGACGAATTCGCACCGGTCGGCTAAAATCCTTTCCTCAACGACCAGCAACCGCATGACGACGAACATGACCGAACCCACCACGTCCAAAGTCGCGAATCCCCCGATCACCGTGGCCGATCAGCTTCGCAGCGATCCGCGGATCGCCCAAGCCAAACGGTTGATCGCCGAAGCGGTCGCGGATCACGCCGGAAAGTTGTCCGACGTTCGCCCCGCCGAGGCGACGCTGGCGGGCGGCTACCAAGCGATGCTGGATCGCGCGGCGGCGGTTCGTGGCGGGCCGACCCTGTGGCCTTATTTGTCCTCCGGCCTGGGCAACGGCCCCTACGTCGAATTGGCCGACGGCAGCGTCAAACTGGATTTCATCGGCGGCATCGGCGTGCACGGCTTGGGCCACAGTTCATCGATCGCGACCGAGGCCGCGCTGGACGCGGCGATCGAGGACACCGCCATGCAGGGCAACCTGCAACAGAACCCGGCCAGCGTCGTGATGGCCGAAAAGCTGATCGCGGCGGCCTGCCAGTCCGGCGCGGATTTGTCGCACTGCATGTTGTCGACCAGCGGCGCGATGGCCAACGAAAACGCCCTCAAAATCGCGTTCCACCACCAAACGCCCGCCGATCGAATCTTGGCTTTTGACAACGCCTTTGCGGGGCGATCATTGGCCCTGGCCGCGCTCACGGATCGACCCAACTACCGCGCCGGGTTGCCGCTCGCTTTGAACGTCGATTACTTGCCCTTTCTGGATCATGAGCATCCCCGCCGCAGCACGCGTTGGGCCGTCGATGAATTGAAACGGTTGCTCGCGCGTCATCCGGGGCGATACGCCGCTTTTTGGGCCGAACCGATCGCCGGGGAAGGCGGTTACTACAGCGGGAGTCATGAGTTCTTCGGCCAGATCTGCAAACCGCTTCGCGACGCCGGCATCCCGGTCATCTTTGACGAAGTCCAATCGTTTTCACGTCTGTCCCGACCTTTCGCGTTTCAGCATTACGACCTGGACGAGTTCGCCGACATCGTCACGATCGGAAAGATCACGCAAGTTTGTGCGACGCTATATCGACCCGAGTTCAAACCGACCGGGCCGATTCTCAGTCAAACGTTCACCGGTGCGACCTCGTCGATCGCTGTCGGCATCGCGACGCTCGATGCCCTGGACCAAGCCGGCTGCTTCGGCACGTCCGGTGCCAACATGACACGTCATCGATACTTCGCCGATCGGTTGGCCGAGCTTGCCGTCAAGCACCCGGGGAAACTGAGCGGCCCGTTCGGTGAAGGCATGATGGTCGCCTTCACGCCCGGCGGTGGCTCGTTCGACGAAGCCAAGCAGCTGATGGAAGTCATGTACGACACCGGCCTGCTGGGATTCGTTTGCGGCGCCGCCCCGACCCGACTCCGTTTCCTGCCACCGCCGGCAACGACGACGACGCAGCACATCGACGCGGCGATCACATTGCTGGATCGTTCGCTGACAAAGTGGTCGGCGGCTTAGCAACACGCGATCCCTAACCGTTCGATTCACCGTCGCGGATGTCGCCAGACTTCCGACTCCCGAAATACCGAATCAATCGGTTTCGCCGATGCACCACAGTCGACTGTTCGTGCGAATCAACAATTGCCCCGAATCGGCGACGATGCTCGATCGGACTTGGTTTCCGGATTCCGAAATCGGCTCCATCGGCTCGGTGAGGATGATTTCGCCATCGGCGGCGTCGACCACGGTGACCTCGCCCAGAAAATTGACCAGGTAGATCATGCCGTCGGCGATGGTCGGCGAGGCTTCGTATTTGCTACGCCCCGGCGTCTTGACGCTCCAGACCACTTCCCCGGTGCGGGGCCGAACCCTCGTCAGCGTCTTGCGTCCATCGCTGAGCACAAAAAAGTCACCGTCATGAAACGCCGGAGTCGGCACGTCGGAACTGAGCACTCGTTCGTCTTCACTGATCCACAACAAGTCCTCGTATCGGATCGTCCCATTCTTTCCCGCCGGCACGGCGTAGATCGGTTCGTTCTTCGGCGCGCACGCCAGGATCACCCCGTCGCCATAGACCGGCGACGGCACGAGTCGCCAATGAGGAATCCGTTGCGGATTCCAGGTCCCCCACCGCCAAAATTCACGCCCCGTTTCGGGATCATGCCCGGAGATGCAATCACCACCGGCGATCAGAATTTCCGCCCGTCCCTGATGCACCATCGGGACCGGCGACGTAAACGCTTCCAACGATTCCTCCACGGCTTTGGCAGGCCGGACATGGCGAAAGATCTCATCCCCGGTCTTCGGATCGAGCGCCAATAAATAGGAATCGATTCCCGGCACGATCCGTTGATCGATGCCTTCGCCTTCTTTGCGATAGTCCCGTTGCAAGACTTGAATGTACAACTTGCCGTCGTAAAGCAGCGGACTGGTGCTGAAGGTCCAACCGAATGCAAAGGGACCCAAATTCTTGTCCCACTGCTTGTCGCCTTTCATGTCGTAGGCGACCAGATCGCCGTTGCCGAAAAAGAAAAAGACCGATTGGCCATCGGTCGCCGGCGTCGGGGCGGAGAACGTGCTGCGGGTGTCTTTGCGAATCCCGTCGGCAACGTCCCGCTGCCAAAGGACCGACCCGTCGGCGCGATCGAGGCACATCGCGACCAGCTTGTCCCCGTCGACATCGGAACTCGAAACGAACACGCGATCGCCAAACACCACGGGTGTCGCCGCACTCGGCCCGGGCATCTCGGCGCTCCAGCGGACATTGGTTTGTTGGCTGAACGTCCGCGGCAGACCCGTGGTCGGCGAGGTGCCGTTGAAATTCGGTCCGCGGAACTGGTTCCAGTGCGTTTCGTCGGCTCGCAGGTTTCCAAATCCGCCGGCACCGATTGCCGATCCGAACAACACACACGTGACCGCCAACCACAGCGGAAAGCCAAAACCGTGAGGCTCGGCCGATCTCAGAAATGTTCGTGGGTTCAATTTCATTCCGATGCACCTGGGACTGGGGGGTTCGAAAAACGTGTGGAGCCCGAAAGCTCGGAGCGACCGGCCGGGCCCATTGTATTTGCTCGCGGAACTGGCCAGCAAGCATGCCGACAAATCGACGGCTGCCGACCAGGTGACGCCACACAGATCGCTCGAGGACACAGAGAAAAGCAGATCTACAAAGGTCACGTCAGGATCAGTCGGTCCGAGCTCATCGACGCAATCAAACGCATTGTCTGTGACCTCAGCACCCTCTATGGCAAAAATAAACACGACGTCGCACCGGCCGTGGAGAAGGAGACAGGAATAACGGGGCCACCACGTTGGCAAGGCGGTTGCCGTCGGTTAATCTAGAACCCACGAAGAACAAACGTTTGTTCTTCGTGGGTTCTTTTTGTTTGTGCGAGGTTGGTGGCGGTTCGATGCCAGTGACACTTCAACAGATTGCCCGCTCGCGGCGGCCTCAAAGAACTGGTTTGATCGGCCTGATGGTTCCTGACATTGCCAATCCCTTATTCTGCGGCGCTCACGCGTGAGATCACGTCGGCGGCAGCGGAAACTGGTTACCACGCGTTGATTGCGGACAGCCGCGAGGAGACAGCCAGCGAGTGTGAAATTGCCAGGCAGTTGCAAACTCGGCAGGCCGAGGCACTTGTGGTCTGTCCTGTCGGCCACGAGTCGGCGCACTTGGATGCGATCGATTCGGCAGGCCTGCCGGTCGTGATCGTCGACCGAGGATTTCCAGACAGCAACCTTGTCCAAGTGATGCCGGACCGACATGCCGGCGCGGTGACGACCACGCGGAGGCTGACCGCTTTTGGGCATCGCGCGGTTGGAGTGCTGCAAGGATTGCCGGAAACGATCGCCCATGAAGAACGAATCGCTGGGGTTCGCGATGTGCTCGATGAACATGCGGTCAACACATTCTACGGCCGCCCCGAAATACCCATTGGAGTCACGCGAGACGCACAGAGGCGAGACAGCAAGTACCTTGGCCTCGTCAAGAGGAAGGACGGCGACAAAGACCATTTCCTGGAAGCCAATGTTCGAAACGGCATTTCCTCGATGCAACGTTTTGCTCAAAGATGGCCCGAAGAGGTTCCAGTGGTATGGAGCGACTTTTCTATCGGGATCGCCGCCCCCTATCCTCGCGAGAGCATTGCCCGTGATTTTGCGTATCGACCGCACCATATCGTTCGCGAAGCTTACCTGTTGCATAGCGGCCCCAACCACGACCGCCCCACTTGGGACCTGACCAGTGTCCTGTATGCGGTGCGTCCGCGGGAGGACTATTTCGGGTTATCGGAGCCGGGCCGCGTCATCGTTGAAGATGACGGATTCACCCGTTTCGAGCCGATGGCTGGAGGACGCGATCGCTATTTGCGGATGGACAGCGCACCAAGGATTCGCGTCATCACCGCTCAGCGTATGTTGGTCGGCCAGCCGCCGGTCGTTTGTAATTCGCCACGAGACTGATTCGGAGAAGAGAAGATGTACTTCAGAAATTTTCGCACTGCTGTGTTTATCGTTGCCTCTGTCGTAGCGACCGTAACGAGCCACGGCGCATCCCCTGTGCCGATCATTTTCGACACGGACATGGCGGGTGATTGTGACGACGTAGGCGCTTTGGCCGTTCTCAACGCACTTGCCGACAACGGCGAGGCAAAAATTTTAGCGGTTGTTACAAACCGAAAAGATGTCGCGAACGCTTCGGCAGCCGCGTGTGACGCAGTCAACACCTTTTACGGGCGGCCCGATGTACCGATCGGCACGGACAAGGATGGTGCCAAGTTGAAACCAAAATGGAATCGTCCGAGTCCCTACACGCCGGCGCTGCGAGACGAGTTTCCGCATGACTCGCCACCGGACGACCAGGCACCTGACGCGTTGCAGGTTTACCGCAAAACGCTGGCGGCTCGACCAGACAACTCGGTTGTGATTTGCAGCGTCGGCGCGTTGAGCAACCTAGAGGATCTCGTGAACTCGACCGCGGATTCGATCAGCGATTTGAGCGGCAAAGAGTTGATTCGAACCAAAGTTCGGCTGACCGTGATCATGGGCGGCGCGTTTCCGCGGTCATCAAAGCCGGAAACGAACATCAAGTTGGATCCGGCGGCTTCGGTAACCGTCGTCAACGAGTGGCCCGGACCGGTTCTGTGGCAGGGATTCGAAATCGGTGCGGCGATTCATTGTGGCGCGGCGCTAAGTTCCATGGGCAAAGGCAATCCTGTAAGGCGAGCTTTCGAGTTGCGTCCGTATCTTGATGGGTTTTCTATCGATCGCGGCAAGCCGGCTCATGACCAGGCGACGGTTTTGCTGGCCGTCCGCGGACCGCAACAAGAGTACTGGAAAGTGATCGAGGGAGGCCGAGTCGTCGTCGATTCTGACGGCCACACGCGGTGGAAGCGGGATTACAGTAAACCGCATCGCTACGTCGAGATAAAAGGGCGTCCGGACCCCTTGGTCGAGTTGGTCGATGATTTGATGACAACGAAACCTTAAGGAGAACCCACATGACAAATCTCACTCGAAAGTTTCTTGTGCTGCTGATTTGTTTGGTGGCCGTTTCCAGTCATGCCAAGAATCCGCCGAGCGTCTTGTTCATCGCGATCGATGACCTGAATGATTGGGTCGGGCCGCTCGACGGGCATCCTCAACCCGAACAAATACCCCCGTCACCTTTTTTGGGCCGCGTCACCTTTTTTGGGCCGTCCACCTTTTTTGGGCGTCATCGCTTCAACCTTGGCCGGTACAAAAAGGACGCCACCGAGGGACCGCGGTCACGGGGTTCCCGATCAGTTCTGCCTGGCCACGTCCACGACGGCATCGATGACGACGCGGTCGGCGTACTGGGTCAGCTTGGCGTCGGCGCCGCGGAACCATTTCAGGATCGGCGCGGTGTAGTCGCTCGGCACAACGCTCAGCGGCTTTTCACCGCGCCATGTCGAACTGACCCAATTTCCGCTGACGTCGGATCGGACGTACCGGCCGGCCAAACTGTCTTGCAAACGCCCGCCGAGGATCCGATCGGCGGCCGGCGGAGCCAGCTCCACCGGAACCTTCAGTTGCCGTGACAACAGGTTCAAGAAGTTCGCGCCCGTCAGACTGGTTCGGGCGGCCCGTTGATAAAGCTGGTCGTTGACCCAATCCTGCAATCGACTGCCGACCAAGTTGCCGACGTGGCCGCGGACCTGGGCACGATCATCGACTTCGATCGCGGCCAAGTGCGGCAGACTCGCCTGCAACAAATCCGGATAGAACGACAGCACGCTGAACCCGCCGCCGGTGTAGCGAAACACGCCGCCGATCAGACGGCTCATGCCCGGGCCGACCGGGGTTCCCCGGCCGAGTCCCAGCGGCAGTCGGTCGAGCGTCCCCGGGTTCGGCCATGCCCCCAAGTAGGCCGGCAGGCTTTTCAGCGATTGATACGACGCGATGATGCCGTCGAAGTCGTCCGGATCGGGGGGAATCGAATCTTTGACGCCGGCGAACAGGTGGGTCGGCGGCCCGAGGGTTTGACTGGCGACGTGGGCCTGGACGGCAACGATGTCATCGGGAGCGAATTGCATCGCCACGTTCGTGGGTGGCCCGAGTTGCTTGGCCAAGTCGCCGTACTTGTCGGGGCTCCACGGCGCGATTTCGACGTGCGCGGTCACCCGTTCGACGCCCTCGGTGTCCTCGAGTGACTGGCGAACGATGCCGGCCATGATCGGGTCCAGCGTGGAGAATCGGTCGGTGTAGTAGTCCGCGATTTGTTGATACCAGGCGGCCTCCTCGGCGGTCACCTTGGTCGTGTCGGCATCGGCGATCGGCAAAAAAGTACCGCGTGCACCGCGCCGAGTGTCGACGAGTTGATCTCCGACTTCGAACAGACTGCTCTGGTCACTGCGCTGCGAAAAGCCCTGCGGCAGGTATCCCGCTTCGATCAAATCGTCGATCGAACGGATCGCATTGCCTTCGCTCGCCGCCGCCAAGCGGGCCACGTGAACCAACGCCATGTCGGCCTGGGCGTGCATCCGGCGACGCAGTTCGATCAACGTTTGCGGGGACACCAAACCTTGCATCATTTGCGGCGACAAGTAAGCAAAGATCGTGTCCTGTCGGCTCAGCGGCATCAACTGACGCGCCAAGCGAAACGAAGGCGTGGCGGCCAGCGACGCACCGGACCGGGCGACTTCGAAAAAACGCCTGGCGAGGACGTGACTGTTGGTGACCAAGATGTAACCGTCCTGTTCGGCCAGGAAAGACCGGATGCGGTTGTCGGGACTCCGCAACACGCTGACCGAATTGCCGGCGATGTTGACGTTTTCCAGGGTCACCGAGTCGTCACTTCTGGCCAGCTTGGAACGGTCATTGTTTAGCGACGTGCGCAGGAGAAACGCATTGGTCGGTTTGAACATCACGCCCATCGTCGCTCCGTCGCCCAAGAACAAGTCTTGGCCGATCAAGGCTTGGTCATCGATGACGGTCGGGCCGAGCATACGAGAAAGCTCGTTGGTTTGCAGATGCAATTGCGTTTCCAACTTCTTCGCGCCCTGTTGATCGACGCCGGCCAAGGTGAACATCTGCGAGATGTCACCGCCGTATTCCTCCGACAAGTCGCGGAACCACATGTAGTTCGCAAACGACCCGTAGCGGATGTAAAAACATTCCGGCGGAACACGGGCAGCCATCGGTTCGGTTTCGACGCTGTCCAGGCCGGGACGATCCGCGTCAGGTGCCCAATCGGGTGCCGCCGGCAGCGGCAACGTGGCGACTTGAATCGGTCGGGCGTCGCCGACCGCGGCGCGGCGAAAAACGTCTTGCGCGACGTCCGATGCCCCGCCGATCAGCTTCAACGTGTCGGTCACGTCTTTGGTGGAATCGTCGATTTGCAAGTACCAGTCCGGCAGCGGCAAGTTCAAACGCCCCGCCAACATCGCGACCAAATAACTCTCCACGTAGGGCGGATACTTCGCCGCATCGATCTGGCGTTTCGCGGCGGACGTGTAAGCCGACCACCATTGACGAAGCATGGCCGCGGCCTCGGCGGAATCGGCGTCCGGCACGATATCGTAAACGCCGAACTCGCCGCGGGCATCGGAAAGACGGATCGCCAACGGATCAGATCCCGTGAACAGAAACGTGATTCGGCGGGAGACGGTTTGTTCCAGTTCTTTGCCGTCGTTGGTCAACTCGCGGATCAGGTTTCCGATTCGACCGAGCAAACGGCCGCGACCTTGTGTCGGGACCGGGGTCTCCGAGGGACGCTGGCTGACTTTGACGCGAGTATCTTCGGCGATCGGATAAAACGCCCGGCCGCCGGCTTCGGTGACCTGCAACGGCGGCATCGGATCGCCGACGACGGGGATTTCCAAGGGAATTTCGATCGTGGCGATGCCGTACGGTTGACCCGGCACGGCGGTTGCAAAGATGTCCACCGCGGCGGCCGAGCGCGGAACGGTTGAGGTCGCCAGGATCGCGACGGCGAACAAAACGGCCGAGAAGTGTTGCTGGGAACGCATGGGATTCGTCAGGGGACAAGGACAGGCAAAAATCGAAAAGCGGCCGCATCGCCGGGGTCGTCATCGATGCGGGGCCGGTCATACTGCTGAGCCGACATTATCTACCCTTACCCCCGTTGGGAACAGTCAAACCGTGAAAAGCCCTTCCCGCAGCGGCGTTTTTGCTGCCGGCACCGACAAGCGACTCGAATCCTACGCGGAAAGCATCAGTTTTGATTCGCGTCTGTTCGAGCAAGATATTCGCGGCAGCCTCGCGCACGCCGAAATGCTGTCGACCGTCGGACTGATCAGCGAAGGCGAATTTCATCAGATCCGGGACACCTTGGTAGAAATCGGCCAGGAAATCCAAGCGGGCCGGATGGAATTCCGCTTCGAGTTGGAAGACATCCACATGCATATCGAACAGGCGCTCATCGATCGCTTGGGCGACGTCGGCCGAAAACTGCACACGGCCAGAAGCCGTAACGACCAAGTCAGCACGGACACGCGGTTGTGGGTCCGCCAATCACTCGATCGCGTCGATGCGTTGCTCGCGGATTTGCAACGAGCTTTCCTGTCCCGCTGCGAACAAGATTTCGATTGCATCCTACCCGCCTACACGCATCTTCAGCGGGCCCAGCCCGTGATCGCGCCGCACTACTGGTTGGCCTACATCGAAAAATTCCAGCGTGACCGCGAGCGGATCGCGGATTGCCGAAAACGCGTCAACCGATGCAGCCTGGGTGTCGCGGCGGTCGCCGGAACGACCCTGCCGATCGACCGCGAACAGACGGCCGACCTGCTGGGATTCGACGGGCCGACCGCGAACAGCCTGGACACCAGCAGCGACCGTGATTTCTTGATCGAATCCGCCTTCGTCTTGTCGACCATCGCGTTGCACCTGAGCGGGTGGGCGGAAGAATGGATTTTGTGGAGCACCGTCGAGTTCGATTTCATCGAATTGCCCCAAGCCTTCTGCACCGGCAGCAGCATCATGCCGCAAAAGATCAATCCCGACACCCTGGAATTGACGCGTGGCAAATCCGCCCGCGTGATGGGAAATCTGCAAACGTTGATGCTGTTGGTCAAGAATCTGCCGTTGGCGTACAACCGTGACTTGCAAGAAGACAAGCCGCCGCTTTTCGATTCTTTTGACACCGTCGTCGCGATGCTGGAATTGGCCGCCCCGATGGTCAGCGGCAGCACACTGAAACGACCGTCGATCGCGGCACGACTGGAAAAGGGCTACCTCGACGCGACCACGCTGATGGAGTGGATGATCGCCAAAGGCATCCCCCAGCGGACGGCCCATCACCTCGTCGGCGCGATTGTCGGCGAAGCGATGCGGCGAGACTGCTCGCTCGCCGAACTGCCGATCGAAGTCATGCAAGAACATTCCGCCGACATCGACGCCGACGTGTTCGACGTGCTGGGCAGTAAGAACGCCGTCGAAGCATTCATCAGCTACGGCTCGACGTCCCCGGACCGAGTGAGAAGTCAAATGAAACGTTGGGAAAAGGAGTTAAACGGACATGAATAGCCAAAGTTTGGATCTGGACCAATTGAAACAAGTCGCCACCGGCGCGGCGCGGACCGGCGGCGACGTGCTGATGCGTTTCTTTCGCGACGGCGTGCAGATGCGGCAAAAGGCCGGCGGCGACAAGAGCTATGACTTGGTCAGCGACGCCGACGAGGAAAGCGAACGCGAGATCGAAAAGTTGTTGCGAGAGGCCTTTCCGACGCACGAGTTGCTGGGCGAGGAAGCCTTGTCCGGTGCGGATGCCGGTGCCGAAGACTTGTGGGTCATCGATCCGCTGGACGGAACGAACAACTTCGCCCACCGCGTGCCGCATTTCGCGGTGTCGATCGCCTATTACCATCGCGGCGAAGCGATCGTCGGAGCGGTGTTGAACCCGGCGAGGGACGAAATGTTTTTGGCCGTCCGCGGCCAAGGGGCTTCGCTCAACGGAACCCCCGTGACGCCCGAGCCGGTGGATCGACTGAGCGACGCGTTGATCGGCTGCGGGTTTTACTATGATCGGGGCGAGATGATGCGCAAGACTTTGGCGGCGATCGAAGAATTCTTTGACCACCACATCCACGGGATTCGTCGTTTCGGAACCGCATCGCTGGATCTTTGCAGCGTCGGCATGGGACACTTCGGCGGCTTTTTCGAATACCAGCTTTCGCCCTGGGATTTTGCCGCCGGGCGCTTGTTCGTCGAAGAATCCGGCGGCGTGGTGACGACCGCCGGCGGCGATCCGCTAAGACTGGAAAAGACCAGCGTCCTGGCCGGCAACGCGTCGCTGCACGCGGCGATGCTGGCGATCACCAAGAAACACCACCCGTAATAATCACTGACGTAGCGGGATTCGCCAGAATTCCGATCCGGTGTTTCGGAGTCGCCGGTATTTCGAAATCGGAAGTCTGGTGACATCCGCTACCGTCGATCCGATTACTTAAGGCCCGTTCGTTTCGATCAACAGGTTCGCTTGTCCGTCACGTCGTCGAAGTTCGAACGAATCGTACAGGCGTCCCGTCGCCGTGCAGGCCTTGTAACGCAGCCGGTCACCTTCGACGGTAAGGACTTGGTAAAGCGGAGTGTTCTCGGCGGCCGACCGCATGTAGGGTTTCGGATCCAGGTCGTACATCTTCGGACCGCTGACCGAAACGACGTAGACGGTGCCGCCGGCGACTCGCAAGTTGGCCCCTTCGGTGACGTTCGACTCGCCGACGGGCACGCGTCCGTTGTTCGGCTTTGACGGGTACCGCATCAGGTCGCTGCGTGCGTAGGTGTGATCATGACCTTGCAAGACCAGGTCGACGCCGTGTTTGTCGTAGATCGGCTGCCAAAGGTCACGCAGTTCCGGATTGTCGCGTCCCTTGCTGGCCGAATGCAGCGGGTGGTGATGCGTCACGATTTTCCACCCTTTCGCGTCGGCCAGAACGTCTTCCAGCCAGGTCGCCTGCAGTTCCTGTTGTTCGTTGCTGTTCAAACCGACGATGCGGACGCCTTGGTAGTCGATGAAGAAACACGTTTCGTGCAGCGACTCGGGGCCGTTGGTCGGCAACGCAAAGGTGGGTCGCCAATGATGACTCAGTTCACGAAAGGTTTCGTCTGAATTCGGGTCGACCACGCGACGCGCCATCTCGTGATTGCCGGGAATGGCGATCGCCGGCAGCGTGCGATGGATGAATCCCCCGGCGTAAAACCACTGTCCCCACTCCGCGTCACTTTCGGCCCGATTGATCAAGTCGCCGGCGTGCAAAAAGAACGCGGCTCGTGGCGCGTCGCGAAACGCGTTGCGAACGACCCGCGACCAATGACTCTTGATGTCGTTTTGGGCGTCGCCGAAGTAAACGAATGAGAACGGTTCCGCGGTGGTCGCCGCTGTCGTGAATTCCGACCATTCGCTCCAATTCACTCCGTCGCCGACGCGGTACAAGTATTTCGTCTTGGCCGCCAATCCGACCAGGGTCGCTTCGTGATACTTGGCGGTCCCCAGATCCGTGGTCAGCGATTGAGAGGTTCCGGCGACGGTTTGTTTGTCTTCGACGAATCGGGGACCGTCTGCGGCCAGGGCGAATTCCACGACGGGTTTCAACACCGAGGCATCGGTTCGCCAACTGATGGCGATCGACGTGGCCGGTTCGGCGGTCAAGGAAAGGCAAATCCTGTCCGGCATCGCGGTCGGTTTTTCCAACACGGCGGGATCGACGGCCACCGGCGCGGTGGCGGTGTGCGCGTCGTGATCATGTGCCGGCAGGCAACGCGCCGAAACCATAAGGCCGACCAAAGCCGCGATCTTCGTCACGCCGGATCGTTGAATCGAAATCATGCAAACACCCGAGAAATGAAACCTGTGGTCCAAAGGGTGTACCTTAGCCGAACGCCTCGCCGCGGGCGATTTCCCTGACGGTTTTCTCGAGAGTATTTTCGATGAAGATCGTGTGACCGTCGGTCAGTCGCCGGGACGGTTGCACGTTTCGACGGACGTGGCCCGGATGGTTTCGCTGTGCAAGCGGATCGGATCGCTGTCGGGCCCGGCCAAGCGTTGCAGGTGGGGTCGGCGAATCATCTGCAAGCTGGTTCGTTTGATGCTGCCGGGTTGGTCGACCAGTTTTCTCTCCGCGGCGGATCCCCACGCCACCAAGCGACGCAGCAACTCGGCGGACAGCGAAGCAGGTTTGCTCTCGGCACGGGCCGCGACGATCGTCGGGTCTTGGCTCATGCGATAAAGTCGTCGCATGTCTTCCTCACGGATGTCGGCGTCGTGTTCTTGGATGAAAACAAGATCGCCGGTCGCCCGTTCCAGTCCCGTTTGGCCGGCGGCTTCCATCCCCCGCGGTCGACTGTGGCGGACCAGACGCACGCGAGGGTTGCCCGCCGCGATCTCGTCCAGCACACCGGCGGTGTCATCGCGACTGCCGTCATCGACCACGACGATTTCGGCGGCGTCGGGTTCGCTGATCATCGTTTCCATCAGATCCAGCACCTGACCGATGCGAGCCGCGATGCGATCTTCGCCGTCACGAACCGGCAATACGACGGACATGCGATTGGGTCTTGGCATGATCGGTTCGGCTGCACAGCCGCGGCAGGAGGGTGTTCGGAAAAAGCTCGGCTCGACGCGTTGCGTCAGAAAAGAACGCGCACCAGTGAAATCTGTCGACGCGAAACGGGCATCACACTGAGCCGAACGTGCGATAATCGCATTGGCCCGGTGGATGCCATCGTGCCGGCTCGCCGGATCTTTCCGATTCGACCTATAATCGGGACCGACGATGATTTGCCGCCACCCGCTGATGCGTTGCCATGAACGAGCCGTCCGTTGCGATTCCCGATTTCGATTCCGGTCCTGACGGCTTGCTGCCGGCGATCGCCCAAGACGCCACGACTTCGCGGGTGTTGATGATGGCGTGGATGAATCGCGAAGCGTGGGAGGATACGCTTTCGACCGGTCGGGCGACCTATTACAGCCGCAGTCGCGGTAAGCTGTGGCGAAAAGGCGAAACCAGCGGCCACCGTCAGCTTGTCAAAGAGATCCGGATCGACTGTGATGCCGACACCATCTTGCTGTCGGTCGATCAAACGGGCGCGGCGTGTCACGAAGGCTACGAAAGTTGTTTCTTTCGCGTCGTCGGTTCCGATGGTACCGTCAGCATCGCGGACGATCGACTGATCGACCCCGCGAAGGTCTACGGTCACGATCGATCGTTCGACCCGGACTCGTCGGACGGCTAGCCGCGGGGGTCGACAAAATTTCGTCGGGCCTTGCCGGTCGCCTTGACCGGTGCGTTATGCTTTCCTTCAACCCTGATCCTTAGCGACCGAGAACGAGCTGAACATGAGTGCCGATCAACGACTGATAGACTTGGGCTTGGAACTGCCGCCTGCTCCGGAGCCCATCGGCGTCTACAAGCCGATCATCGTCGTCGGCGACATGGCTTACCTTTCCGGCCACGGACCGGTTCGCGCCGACGGCACGATGGTCACCGGCCGGCTCGGCTTGGACGTCGACGTCGAACTGGGATACGAAGCCGCGAAACTGACCGGACTGGCCATGCTGTCGACGCTGCAAAGCCATCTGGGTTCTCTGGACAAGGTCAAGCGTTTGGTCAAGCTGCTGGGCCTGGTTCGCGGCACCGACGGATTCGCCCAGCAGCCGGCCGTCATCAACGGCTGTAGCGAATTGTTCCGCGACGTGTTCGGGGAAGAGAACGGCATCGCCGCGCGGAGTGCCGTCGGCACGAACGCCCTGCCCGGCGGGATCGCCGTGGAGATCGAAGCGATTTTCGAATTGACCTGATTTTGTCGAACACAAGTCTCATCCGGCCGGCGAAACCGATGCCTCGTCGCCGGGCCCTTCGTGGGTTCGGCAAAAGGCGTCAATGGCTTTAAGAAACACCTCGCCGTAATCGGTCAACTTCTTTTGCCCGACGCCTTTGATGTCGGCAAACTCGTCGAGCGAGGACGGCTTGGCACGCGCCAGTTCGCGTAGCGTCGCGTCGCTGAACACCACGTAAGCGGGCACCGAGGCCCGGCCGGCCAGGTCGCTTCGCAACGCTCTCAACGATTCGAAAAGCCCGCGATCGACGCCTTCCCAGGACGCCACCGCCGCGGCCCCCGAAGGGCTTCCCGAACGCCGTGGACGGGCCGTTTGGGCAACGGTCAGCGTCGGCGTGCCGTGACCTTTGAGCACCCGAAAGCCCGACGGAGTGATGGAAAGCGTTTGGTATTCGCCGGTCCGTTCGATGAAGCCTTGCCCGACCAGCTGGTCGATCCACTGTCGAACGGCGGCCATCGGGTGATCCGTCAGCAGAGCGTAAGTGGATAGTTTGTCGTGTCCCAGTTCGATCAAACGAGCTTCCGTCGATCCGACAAGCACCTTGGCCGTGTGGGCGGCTCCGAATCGTTGCTCCAAACGGTACACGCAGGAGATGATTTTCTGCGCCAGGATCAGCGGGTCGTCGACCAAGTCCGATTCGCCCAAACAAACATCACAGGCACCGCAGTTGTCTTTCCGGAACGTTTGCCCGAAGTACTGCACGATCGATTTGTGCCGGCACGTCGCGGCGGAGCACAAATCGTAGATCGCGTCGAGCGATCGAAAGGCGGCGTCCGTGGCTTCGCGGCTGACCAGAAAATCGCCGGGCATTTCCATGATGCGTTTCCACGTCACGACATCGCCGCCGGAGTAAATCAGCACGCATTCCGACTCCAGCCCGTCGCGTCCGGCGCGGCCACTTTCTTGTTGATAATGTTCGATCGACTTGGGCATGCCGGCGTGGATCACGTAACGCACGTTGGACTTGTCGATCCCCATGCCGAAGGCGACCGTGGCAACGATGATGTCGGATCTTTCCTTGATGAAATCGTCCTGATTGGACTTGCGCTGCTCGTCACTCAGACCGGCGTGGTAGGGGAGCGCTTTGTGGCCGAGATCGCCCAGTGTGGCGGCGGTGCGTTCGACTTCCTTGCGGCTGATGCAGTACACGATGCCCGCTTCGCCGCGGTGACGATCGATCACCTCGACGATTTGATTCATCTTGCCGGCGCTCCGGAGCATGCGGTAGGTCAAGTTCGGCCGGTCGAAGTCACCGACCAGAATCTCGGCGTTCCGCAGGGCCAACTGTGCCGCGATGTCATCACGAACCGGCCGGGACGCGGTGGCCGTGTAGGCGTGGACGCCGACACCGGGAAAGCGATCCTTCAGGGTGCAAAGGCCTCGATACTCGGGACGAAAATCGTGTCCCCAATTGCTGATGCAGTGCGCTTCGTCGATGGCGAAGAAGCTGACCTCGCAAGTCGCCAGAAAATCCAGCGTGCGGGGCGTCAACAGCCGCTCCGGTGCAACGTAAAGAAACTTCAAATCGCCGCGGCGAATTTTCTCGGCGACGAGTCGTTTTTCGCCGTCCGACTGTGTGCTGTTGATGAAAGCGGCTTCGACCCCGTTGGCAACCAAAGCGTCGACTTGGTCCTTCATCAACGAGATCAAAGGGGAAACGACGACGGCCATTCCCGGCATTCGGATCGCCGGGGCTTGAAAACACAACGACTTGCCGCCGCCGGTCGGCAAGACGGTCACGCTGTCACGGCGATCGAGCACACAGCGGATCGATTCGTCTTGTAACGGTCGGAAATCGTCAAAGCCCCAAACCTGTCGCAGGATGTCTCGGATCGGAGGGGCGTCGGCCGTCGGCATGCTGAAATTCCGTTTCGCGGCGATTGGCATTGTTCACGCGGGAGTCTATCAATTCGCCGCGACTTTGTTGATCCGCAACGACGCGGAGCCGACGGCGGATCGCTATATTCTCGGGCACTCCCGTTCAAGCTTTTGAGAGAACCGACGAATGCATCCTTTTCTGGCAGAGTTTTTCGGCACCATGCTGCTGATCTTGTTCGGCAACGGCGTCGTCGCCAACGTGGTCTTGGCGAAGACCAACGGCAACGATTCGGGCTGGATCGTCATCTCCGCCGGTTGGGGGCTCGCGGTCTTCATCGGGGCGTTTTGTGCCAACAATTTTAGCGGGGCGCATTTGAATCCCGCCGTGACCGTGGCGATGTTGACGGCCCAGCGACTCAGTTTGCCGGCAGGTGTCGGGTACATCGCCGCCCAAATGGCCGGCGCTTCCGCGGGCGCCGCCCTGATCTTTTTGTTTTATCGCGAACATTTTCGAGTGACCGAAGATGCGAATGCGAAACTGGGATGTTTTTGCACCGCTCCCGCGATTCGCCATTTGCCGCAAGCATTTTTCTGCGAGGTCGTGGGCACGTTCGCTTTGATCTTTCCCATCTTTTTGATGGTCACGCCGAGTCTGATCCAGAGCGGCGAGCCGGCCGAAAGTGATCCCATCCTGGGGTTGGGCTCACTGGGATTGTTGCCGGTCGGCTTGCTCGTCTTCGGCATCGGACTTTCGTTGGGCGGAACGACAGGATACGCGATCAATCCGGCGCGAGATCTTGGACCTCGTCTGATGCATTTTCTGCTGCCCATCGCGGGAAAACGCGATAGCGATTGGTCCTACGCTTGGGTTCCGGTCCTGGGACCGATTGTCGGTGCTCTGTTGGCATCGCTAGTGTATCACTTGGTCGCGTGAAGCGACGGTGCGAGCAAACATGCCCTCAAAAAAGTGTCATCCTCATGCGTCCCATCACGGTTGCCGCGATTCAGTTCAATCATCGACCGAGCGACAAGGCGTTCAATCTGTCTCGCATCGAAACGCTGTCGGTCGAAGCGGTCGCCGAGGGTTGCGAGCTTGCGATCTTTCCGGAAATGTGCGTGACCGGATACTGGCACGTCAGAAAACTGTCCGAGGATCAGGTTCGTGAACTTTCCGAACCGATCCGAGGCGGACCGTCGACCGATTTTTTGCTGGATCTGGCGGCGAAGCTTCGATTGACGATCGGTGCCGGACTGATCGAGCTTGGCGATGACGGCCGGCTGTACAACAGTTACGTCGTCGCGATGTCCGACGGGCAAGTCGCGGTCCACCGAAAACTTCACTGCTTCATCAGCCGACACATGTCGTCCGGCGACAGCTACACGGTGTTCGATACGCCCCAGGGCTTCAAAGCCGGCGTGTTGACCTGTTACGACAACAACATCGGCGAAAACGTTCGGATCACCGCGTTGATGGGAGCCGAAATCTTGATCGCGCCTCACCAGACCGGCGGTTGCGACTCGCCGAGCCCTCGTTGCATGGGAGTCGTGGACCCGAAGTTGTGGGAACAACGCGAATCGAACCCGGCGGCGATCGAAGCCGAATTTCTCGGACCCAAAGGCCGCGCGTGGTTGATGCGTTGGCTGCCGGCACGAGCGCACGACAACGGATTGTTCTTGATCTTTAGCAACGGGGTGGGTGTGGATGACGATGAGGTCCGCACCGGGAATTCGATGATCCTGGACCCCTACGGGGAAGTCATCGCCGAGACCTGGAAAGCCGCCGACGACATCGTCGTCGCGAGGCTGGACCCCAGCCTGCAAGCCTCCAGCACGGGCCGGCGATGGCTGCGATCGAGGCGTCCGGCGCTTTACGAATCGCTAACGCGACCGACCGGCAACGAAGAGGACACCCGCGTGGTGCGGTTCAAAAAGGTGCAGCCTTGATCGACCCGGTGGCCACCGTGCGGCGAAATCGCTGTCACGAAAATTCGCTCATTCCTGATCGCGGAGGTCGCGGACGTA
The DNA here is from genome assembly GCA_964453205.1 of uncultured Pirellulaceae bacterium. Classification (GTDB taxonomy): domain Bacteria; phylum Planctomycetota; class Planctomycetia; order Pirellulales; family Pirellulaceae; genus Crateriforma. The sequence continues at coordinate 122,986 of CAYVRC010000001.1, forward strand.
GATGTCCTTGAAGCGCATCCGGCCTTCGCCGCCACTGTGAAGTTGTAGCGCGATGACGCCCTCGGCCGCGACGGGCGAGGGATAAGTGAAATCCAAAACGGTGACGCCGTTGAGCACGACGACGTAGCGTTTGCCTTCGACCCGAATCAGCATGTCGTTCCAGTCGTGGGGCCGAATCACGGCTTCGTGAAACGGCGAAGGCCAAGCGATCCAGCCTTTGCCGTCACCATAGATGCCGCCGGTGTGATGACCGATTTCGCGATCGATTTCGATCTGTCGCCCGGCGGACACCGTCGCGGTGCCCGGCTTGAAGGTGGTGTGCAAGTAGACGCCACTGTTGCCGGAGGCTTCGCATTTGAATTGCAGCCTCAAGTGAAAGTCGCTGTACGATTTCTCGGTCGCCAGGTAGCCGTACTCTTTCGTGATCCCCTGACCGAAGATCGCACCGTCTTGGACGACCCATTTTTCGTTGCCGATTTTGTTCCAGCCGTTCAAGTCTTGACCGTTGAAAAGCGACTGCCAGGGTGCGTCGAACGAAGACGTCTTTTTCGCGGCGGCTTGTTGACCGCACGCGGAGGACGACCACCCGAGGACACAAAGGCAACTGATCAGCAACGGCGTGCAACGCATGGAACATTCCGGGGTGGGGGCAAGGGATCGGAGGCAGCAGATCGGGAACAGCGCCCGATTGTACTCGCCAGAGGATTCAACGGGTCCCCGCCGACGCCCTGCCGACTTTTCGCCACGCCCTCATCTCGTTCGGCCCGATGAACTGGACGTGGACCGCCCCCACCGCGGCGTGGGCATCGAACACGTCCTCGTGAAATTCGTTCTCGCCGGGCCACGGGTACGAATACACCAGGGCAAAATCGTCCAGGTCCAGTCCCAAAACTTGATAAGCACAGGGCACGCCGTGCCCCAAACTGGGCAGCGTCGGGTCATCGGCCAGACGTTCGCTTCCCGGCGGCAAAAAATTTCCGCCGATCAGTTCGGGGCCGTCCCCGGGCGTCTCGAACCAGTCGGCCAGGGTTTCGCGTCCGGGTCGCAGCAAGTCGGGCTCGGCTTCGATGCCGAACGAATCGAAACCGAGTCGGGTGGCCAGCGAAGCCACGACGGCGAACCCGCATCCCCATTCGACGAAGCGATTGCCGATCAAAGGCCGGGTATCGCGAATCCAAGCGAGCGTCTGAAACACCAATTCATAGTCGGCGGCGACGAACTGTTCGATCTTGTGTTGTCGCCAACAATCTTGAAAGGCTTCGATCCGTCGCCGCGCCGTCGTGATGCCCAGTCGTGTTTCCGCTGGCACGTCGAACTCGTTCAAGCGGCGTGGCAATTCGATCGGCTGGAGCATGTCGGAAAGATCGCGTGATCCGAGGCGAGGGGTTATCCTGATGGAAACCGTTCCCACCTTCACCGAACAACTTAACGATTCACCATGCGATCACGAGTCGGCTGTTTTGTTTTTTGGCTTGCGATTGTCGCTTCGCCGTTTTTCGTTTCGCCGGTTCCCGCGGCCGAGGTCTTTGTCGAAGCGGAAAGTTTTACCCGTCACGGCGGCTGGAAACTGGACACCCAGTTCATCCAAGAAATGGGTTCGCCGTATCTGTTAGCGCACGGCCTGGGACGCCCGGTCGATGACGCGACGACCACGACAAAGATTCCCGAGGCCGGCAAGTATCGGGTTTGGGTTCGCACGAAGGACTGGGTGGCGCGTTGGAACGCCGGACCGTCGCCGGGTCGATTCTCGGTTTCCGTCGGCGACACAAAACTCGATCCGACTTTTGGGACCGAAGGGGCGACTTGGACTTGGCAAGACGGTGGAGTCGTCGACTTGGCGGCGGGCGAGACGGTGCTGCGTCTGACGGACTTGACCGGATTCGACGGTCGCTGCGACTGCATTTTTCTGACGAAGGATCTGCAGACGGTACCGCCGCCGGCCGACGACGTGTTATCGCGGTGGCGTCGAGATCAATTGGGACTGACCGACCAGCCGACACGAAAAGGGCCTTACGATCTGGTCGTCGTCGGCGGAGGTTACGCGGGGATGGGGGCGGCGATTTCGGCGGCGCGCATGGGTTGCCGCGTGGCTTTGCTGCAAGACCGACCGGTCCTCGGCGGAAACGGGTCCAGCGAAGTCCGTGTCTGGGCCAAAGGCAACATCCGTCGGGGCAAGTTTCCCCGCATTGGTGAGATCATCGAGGAGTTTGCCGACAACGCGACCAAGTCACCGGGCCGCTATGAAGAATTCGGCGACGACTGGAAAGAACAGATCGTGCGGGCCGAGCCGAAAATTGACTTGATGCTGAATCACCACGCCCATGCGGTCACGATGGACGGCAAGCGAATCGTGTCGGTCACCGCACTGGACACCCGCAGTGGCGCGGAAGTCGTGGTCTCCGGGAATCTGTTCGCCGATTGCACCGGACACGGTTGGATCGGGACATGGGCCGGCGCGGACTTGGACATGACCTCCGAAGGCCGGATGGGCATGAGCAACATGTGGGCTTGGGATGAACTGGATCAGACGGTCGAGTTCCCCGAAACACCCTGGGCGCTGGATTTGAACATGGCCGATTTTCCGTATCCTCGTGACCATCACGGCCAGTGGTTTTGGGAAAGCGGTTTCGACAAAGACGCGGTCGGCGACGCCGAAGGCATCCGCGATTGGAATTTGCGGGCCGTTTATGGCGCGTTCAACGCGATGAAGAATCGCGACGGTGCCGAAAAACACCAGACCGCGACCTTGACCTGGGTCGCCTACATCGGCGGCCCACGGGAAAGTCGCCGGCTGTTGGGAGATGTCGTGCTGACACAAGAAGACATCGTTTCCAAGCGAGACTTTCCTGACGGCTGTGTCCCCAGCACCTGGTCCATCGATTTGCACTACCCCAAACAACAGTACGCCCAAAAGTATCCCGACAACCCTTTCATCTCCGTCGCCGTTCACGGCAAAGGCGTCGACCGAAGTTACGGTTACCCGGTGCCTTATCGGTGCTTTTATAGCCGGAACCTTGACAACCTGTTCATGGCCGGACGCTGCATCAGTGTCACGCACGAAGCGCTCGGAACGACACGGGTGATGAAGACTTGCGGCATGATGGGGGAAGTCGTCGGCAAAGCGGCCTCGATCTGTACGCTCGAGGATTGCGGTCCGCGGGACGTGTATCGCGAACACTTGGACGAACTGACTGCGCTGTTGCATTACCCCGGCAAGGCGCGACGCGAGACGCCGGCGTCGGAGATCGTCGTTCCCGACGACGCGTTGACTTTGGCCGGGCCCTACGGACCACCCAGCGGATCGGACCCGGCCGAGATCGATGGCATCGTCGTCGATGACGCAGACGCGGAATTGACCGGGCAATGGCAAAGCAGCGAAGGCCTGCCGGGCTACGTCGGGTACGGCTACCGGTACGCGGGCAAAACGGCCCGAGCGACCGCGACGTTCAAGTTGGTGACCGATTCGGCGGGTGAGTTCGAATTGCTGGTCTTCAGCAGCCCCCACGAGAATCGATCCACGCGAACCTTGGTGACTGTGGGGCGCGGCGACTTCCGCCGAGAGTATCGCATCAACCAACGAATCGAACACGACGGCGGTGCGGTGAAAGTCGACACGTTGACCTTGCCGGCCGGCGAACGGGTGACCGTGGAGATCAGCACGACCGGTGCGGACGGGACCGTTCATGCCGACGCGGTGGTTTTGCGGAAGGCCGAGTGAACCGGTCGTCGATTTCGTTTCGCCACGCGCACGTCCTGCGTGTCGGCATCGTCGCGGCTTTGTTGTGGGCGATCCCACCGGCCGGGGATCGGCTGATCGATTCCGGTGGTGAGGCTTTGTCGATCACGCAACTGCCAGAATCGCTGCCGTTTCTGGTCGACTCGATCGATCCGCAAGCAACCCCAGACGGTTTCTGGACGCTGAAGAACGACCGAGGCGAGGCCCTCGGCTACGCGGCCCGCACGCTGCCCCAGGCGGCCGACGTCCTGGGATATCGCGGCCCCAGCGAAGCGGTGATCGTGATCGACACCGACAAGCGAATCGTGGGGACCAGGTTGTTGCGAAGCGCCGACACGCAAGAGCACGTCGAGGCGGTGGTCACCGACAGAACATTCTTGAATCAATTCCTCGGATGGAATTGGGGCGACGTGACCGTCGGTCGATCCGTCGACGGCGTCTCCGGTGCCACGCTGACGTCGATGGCGGTCGCCGAAGGCATCGTGCGACGGATGGGCGGCGGCGACGTCTCGTTGCTGTTCGCCGAACCGGTCGCGGCGACCGAGATTCGGGATTGGTTTCCCGCGGCCGCCGAATTGCGTCCGAGCGGATCCGTCATCGAAGTGCTCGGCGACGACGACAAGACCATCGGTACCGTCTGGCGGACCGGAATCCTTTCCGACGACGTCATCGGCTACCAAGGCCCCAGTGAGATCTTGATCCGACTGTCGGGACAGGACGATCGAACCGCCGGTGCGATCAAACTGCGATCGTCCTACGACAACGAACCTTACGTCGATTACGTTCGTGACGAAGCCTACTTTTGGAACCTGTTCCTCGGCAAATCGATCGACGAATTGGCCGAGATGGATTTGGCGGCCGAGCGGGTCGAAGGCGTTTCCGGGGCGACGATGACCAGCATGGCCGTAGCCGAGACGATGGTCGCCGCCGCGATCGCCGACGCAAAAACACAAGCAATTGCACCGGAGTCGTCGGTGCCGATTTGGCAACAGGTGCGTTGGAGTCCGAGCGATGTGATCACGCTGGCGGTCTTGTGCGTCCTGGCGGCGGCTTCGCGGGCCGGGTGGTTCGCCGGGCGGACGTTCCGTCGGTGTTGGCTGGTCACGGTCGTCGTGGTGATCGGCCTGTACAGCGGCAACCTGATTTCGCTGGCGCTGATCGCCGGTTGGTCGGCCGAGGGGATGGCTTGGCGTCTGGCACCCGGCTTGTCGGCCGTTGCGATTCTGGCGGGCCTTGCGCCGGTGATCGGCAAGAGCAATCCGTACTGCAACCATGTGTGTCCCCACGGCGCGATGCAGCAACTGATCCGGCCGGTGGGCGTCTCACGACGGCGTTTGCGTCTGCCCGCCCGGCTGAACCGTTGGCTGACGCGGTTGCCGGCGGTAATGTTGGTCGCGGCCTATTTGACGCTGGTGATACGACCCGCCGTCGATTTGTCGTCATGGGAGCCGTTTCACGCTTACCTGTTTCGGATCGCCCCGATCACCGCGACGGCGTTTGCCGCCGGCACCTTGATTTTTGCCGCCTTCGTGCCGATGGGGTACTGTCGGTTCGGTTGTCCGACGGGATTTCTGATCGATCACTTGCGACGGTCGGCCAAGAGCGATCAGGTGCGACGGGGTGACTGGGTCGCGATCGGATTATTGGCGGTTGCGATCGCCGTGCCGCTTTTGTCGGTGGATGAGACGCCCCGGTCGCGTCGGCCACCGCCCACCGGTGATGAGGATCGTCGTGCCGGCCGGCTGCAAACCGTCGGCCCGACGGCTCACGATGCGGCGCGATGGGGGCTGTCCCACCACGAGTCATCCTCGGCCGCGACGTCGGATCTCGTCGCGTCGATCGCGGACAAGGCGTCGTCGCCGACCCATTCGCTGCGTGCGACTTCCGCCGCCGCTTCGTCGTGATCGATTTTTCCGTCGGCCGGTTCCCGTTCGTACCAAGCCCAACCGATCGTCGGAGCCACGACGGGTTCGTCGACGTATTCGATTTCCTCGACGTACTCGTATTCCGGCTCGGGCCGAACCGGAATCGGCTTGGGCTTGGGCACGGGTTTCTTTTCGGATTTCGGTTTGGCGGGTTCGGGTTTGGCGGGTTCGGGCGTGACCGTTCGCTCGACCACGATCGTTTTCGGTTCGGGTTTCTTCAGGTCCTTTTTCACGTATCGGATCCGGGGCGGCTCCGGGGCGTCTTGCCGTTCTTCGGTGTCGAATTCGGCAGCGGGTTCCTCGACTTCTTGCTCTTCGACCTCATCCTCTTCGACGTATTCCTCTTGCCCGTAAGCCTCGGGCTCATAGACTTCGGGCAACAGAACGGTCGCACGTCCGGGTTCGCCTTGGGCGGGCAACCGGCGAACTTCGACGTCGATGTCGTGAAAGATTTCGACGATGTGGTCGTGACAAGTGAACATCATGACTTGATGCCCGAGCTCGGCAAAGGTTTTCAGGGTCCTCGCGGCGCTGACGGCACGGTCGCGGTCGAAGTTGACCAACACGTCGTCCAAGACCAACGGCAACATCACGCCGCGTCGTGCGTAAGCGGCGGCCAACGATAAACGCAGTGCGATGAAGACGGCCTCACCGGTCCCCCGGCTGAGGACTTCCAAGGGCAGCGACGTCCCATCGTTGTCGTCGATTTTCAGCTTGTTGGTACCCAGCGGTGTCCAGATCCGCGTGTACTTGCCCTCGGTCAGTTGCGACAAGAACGAAGAGGCCTCTCGAAGGGTCTCCGGCTGGCGTTCCCGTTCGAAGGTGCTGCAAACGTCCTCCAAAAGGCTGCTGGCCATCGCCAGGGTTTGCCAGCGACGAACAGCGGCGGCGATTTGGCGTTCGACGCATCCCAATTCGAGCTGTGCGGTGGTCAGGCGACCGTCTTCCCCCAAGTGTTTCATCTCCTGCGTCAATTCCCCTTGCTGGGTTCGAAGCGTCGCGATGCGTTGTTCGGTTTCCGACATCCTCGTCGCCAGGGCGTCCCAGCGTTTTTCCAGATCGCTGGCTTTCGCACCGTCGATTTCTTTGGCCACGTCGTCATACGGGACATGCGTGCCGATGATGTTGCGGACTTGCTTGTCCAGTTCGGCGTGCTGCTGCCGCATCTCACGCAGACGTGCTTTCGCGTCGACCAGTTCGTAGAACTGATCGGCGGTCGCGACGCCGCACTTGGCCCACAACGCGCGACGTTGTTGTTCGCCGCGTTCGATGGCCCGGGCATGACCGGCTTGCTGTTTCTTGTAGTGGTCGTCTTGTTCTTTCAAGGTGCGACGACGCTTGATCCAATGCCGTTGACGCGACATTTCTTCTTGCAAGTGATTCAGTTGATCCAGGGGACCGGAGCGGGTCTTGACCGCGACGGCGGATCGCTGAGGGCCTTGGTCGTCTTCGTCGGCAAATTCTTCGATGTCTTTTTGAGCCGCTTCGCGTTGGACTTCCATGGCTTCCAAGTACAGATCTTCGATCCGTTTGGCCAACGCTTTTTGTTCCTGACGACGCTGCTCCCGCTCGGATTTCAGTTCACCGACGCGTCGCAGACCGGCCTGCAGGGTTTCGTAACCGTCACTGAGCTTGCGGACGCTGGTCGGCGACAACGATTCACTCAGGCCCAGTCGGTCCAGCGTGGCGGCCCACACGTGACGCGATTCTTTCAGGTCCTCGGCACATTTCGAGGCACGTTGCCGGGCCGCTTTGTAGGACTGCATCGCGGCGGCCTGGGCGTGATACGTCGGCAAAATCGCTTCCAGATCGGCCGCCAAGTGTTCGGCTTCGCGGAGTCGCTGTTGCAAGGCCTCGCCGCTGCTGGGCAACGAGGCGTCGACGTCGCCGCGTTCGGCTTCCAAGTCGCGAATCTGGCGACGGATCGCTTCGATCTGACGTTCACAGTCTTGCAGATCCATCGACGTGGATCGTTTGCCGTTTTCGCGACCGAAGTAAAACAACAACAACGCCATGCCGCCGATCATCAGGTACGTCACGCCGCGGGTCGGATCGGGGTCCGACACGAACGTGGTGATGTTCAGCATGTGGAAGATGCCGTGCAGGATGGCAGCCCCGCCGACGAAGAACGGCACGCCCAGCAACAACATCCGATCGACGGGCAAGGCCTCGTCGGTTTCCAGATCGACGCTCTCGCGTTCCAGTTCGCGGTAATGTCGTTTCAGCTTGTCCAGGTGTTCGCCCAACTGGATGCGCTGACGCAGCGCGTTGATGCGATCGTTTTGCCGGCGGATCGCTTCTTGCAAATTCGTCGAACCGGCGCGTTTCAGGGTGTCCTGCAGGTCGTCGCCCAGCTTGTCGGCTTTTTTCTTATAAGCGATTCCCTCATTGCGAGCCTGTTTCAATCCGTACATCGCTTCTTTGACGTGACGCGCCGGTTCGGCCAGCGTCTGCAACGCCTGCTTGGAAAGATCCGGCAAGCAATCCGTGTTGCCCTCGGCCAGCGCGGCACGATCGTCGTGATCCAATCCCAAGCGATCGGCATCGGATTCCAGTTGTCGGCGAGCCGATTCGATCCGGCCGTCCAGTCGAAGGATTTGTTCCTCGAGGGCTTCCACCCACGTCGCCTGTTCGGCGGCCGCTTCGATACGTCCCTGCAAGTCCAACATCCGCCGGCTGACGGGCGACTGGTCGGCTTTGTCACGGATCTCGCGACGTTTGTTTTTGATTTCTTCCAGCTTGGTGCGGCGGTCGCCCATCATCGCTTCGATTTGAACCAATTGACCGGGCGCCTCGTCGGGCAATTCGGTCTGTTGTTCGATGTCGGCGATCTCGATCGACAAGTCGCCGCGTTGATGCCAAGTGTCGAAAACACTGGTGGCCGTTTCGACGCATTTGGATTCGCGTTCCCACGCGCCCATGCGTTCGGTCAGCTGTTCAATTTCCTGTTCCTGGACTCGGCGTTGGGCGGCCAACTCGCTCCACCGCCGTCCCCCGCGGGTCAGTTGCTCGACCTCGCCCCGCAGTTTGTCTCGTTTGGTCAGCAAGCCGGCCAGTTTGGTGCGTTGTCCCTCGTCGTCGATGGCCGGTTTGCCGACCAAGTCACGACGTCCGCCGCGAAGCGAACGCATCACGTCGACCAGGGACACGCGGTCCAGTCCGCTGGACAATTTGTACAGTTCGTCGGCCGCAGCGGTGCCGTCCAGCGTGCTGAGTTCTTGAAGTTCGCGGATGCCGATGGCGAACACGTTGGTGAAGATCGGTTCGTCGATTTGACCCAGCAAACTGCTCAGGCGGTGTTGCCCTTGGGACAGTCCGTCTTGTCCGGTCACGGTCAACCGGCCGACCGTGTCGGTGTCGGTCAACTGCGAAGTCCGGCGGATTTCGTAACCGCCGCCCGGTCCGGTCACGCGAACCGCGCCGCCGGGGGTGCCGCCGTAAAGCGGCGGCAAATATTTCTCGCGACGTTCGTCGGTGAAACCGTACAACATCGCCCGCACGAATTGCATCAGCGTCGTTTTGCCGGCTTCGTTGGGACCGTAAAACAGCGTCATGCCCTCGGGCATGCTGTCGACCGACAAACCGGTCCAGACGCCGAAACCGTCGATTTGGATGTCTTTGATCTTCATGATTTTTGCACCAGTTGGGGCTTCCCGCCGCGCAGCAGTTCGACGCCCAGGAGGGTCGCCTGATCCAGGACTTCGCCGCGAAGCGACGGCGAGACTTCGGCAAGTAGGCTGGCCGCCGTCGACGGCAGCCCCCCGATTTCGCCGATCGTGTGTTCTTCGGTGAACGGCAACAGATTCAAATCCCGACCGTCGGCGTCGCGATGTTTGCCGGCGGAGCGAAGAAAGTCGCCCAGAATCGTGTCTTCGTCGTGCCAGGATTTGGGAAAGTGTTTCGGCGGACGGACGGTCAAGCTTGCCGTCCAAGCGGCCGGCGTGCCGTGTCCGTATTCGCGACGCAACCAACGCAGCGTTTCTTCCACGTCGCCGATCGATTGCAAGTTCTCGCCGTCGGAAACCGAGACGTCCCAGCCGATCAGCAAGTGTCGTCCGCCGTTCTCGTGAGACAGCCTGGCGATGCGTTCGCCGAGCAAATTTTTCAGGCTACCGACTTGAGCGATTTCCGCTGCATCGATCTGCACGTTGCAGTAACGAAACGTATCGCACTGAATCGCATGCACCCGAGTCGTCCGGTCCGCGTCGACGTCGACGACGGTGTAACCGTGGGGGCCGGTTTCGCTTAAGCAACGGCCTTGCGGTGTACCGCACTGGACGGCCGTCGCGTTGGCACCTTCCTCGATTTCTTGTCGATTGTGCTGTCCGCCCAACGCCCAGTAGTCGAAACGGCCTTCGGCGAGCGCGGCGGCATCGGCGGTGCCGTATCCCATCGCGACGGTGTATTCGTCGCTCGGTTCGATCCGATAACTGGGGACGTGAAGGGTGCTGCGTCCGTCACTGCTGCGTCCGATGACGTTGCAGATCGTTCGGCCGGCACGCTGGACGGGCACCGAAACGACACGGTTCTTTGGGAACAGCGTGACGTTGGGCGGCAACGGCGCGGCGTCGGGCCACTTCGCCGGATCGTCGGCCAAGCCGGCCGACCAAAAGACCGGCGTGTTTTTGGCGTGCAACTTTTCGAAGCCGTCCAGCAACAACGACATGCCGTGCGGCCCGGCCGCCGCGGGACTGATCAGGTCGCCACCGAGCACCACGAAGTCGATGTTGTCGGCCAGCGCCGCTTCGAGCACGGCCGTCGCGGCGGCACGAGGGGCGACCGCCATGGCGTCACACAAGTGCGGCGGCAACAGATCCAAATCGCCCAGCGGTCTTTCCAAATGAAAGTCGCTGGCGTGGATAAATCGGAATGACTCGCCCGGCATAGGTTCCCTCCCGCTGACAGCCCAGGGTGCCGCCGTCCGGTCTTGCACCAGTCGCATCATGCGACTCGTTGGTTGCGCAGGGGACGGTCTTGTCGGCAGCGCTGCGGGCGGAGTTTAACGGAAATCGTGAAACCGAGCCAAGAGCGATCGGGAAACGCGATTTTCCCAGATCCGATGGGCACGCGGACCGTTGACCAAGATCCGGCCGGCGGCGGTCGACGCGGTCAGCCCTCGGAGTCGCTTTGGCCGATCAGATGGCGGATCCGCATGCCGAACTTATCGCCGATTTTGACCGTTTCGCCGCGGGCGATCGGCCGTTCACCGGCTTCCATCAACAGCGGTTCGTCGCAGTGGGCGTCGAACGTCAGCATGGCCCCGGGCACCAGGTTCAAGATCCGTCGGAGCGACTCTTTCTTGCGAGCCAGCGTGACCCGAACGGGCGTCTTGATCTTCAGCACGGCGTCCCGATAGGGGCCGACTTCGGCGGCGCGGCCGCGGGCGTCGGGACGGGAATCGCTGGGGTTCAAGAAAACGTCTTTCGCAACGGAGATGACAACGTCAGGCCGGAAAACGCGGACCTCGCTTTGATCAGTCTTCGGCAAGTCAGTCGGCAAAGCTTACCCAGAATGCTTAAAAATCGACCTCGACGTCGGAAAAACCCACGCATTTCTCAAACAAACCCCCCGTCAGAGGGTAGGGTGCGAGGTGCGACGCAGATAACATTGGGCCGTCACGTCAAGAGATACTCGGCGGACCTGACCGGTCCGGATTTGTCCGCCGAATCCTTCGTGGCCTGCGAAGAAAACCTTCAACTGATCTTTGAAATTGAAAGCTGCGAGATGTGCTTACTGGCCGTTCAGTACCGCTTGGTTCCCGAAAGCCCGATCTTGGTCGCCGCCAACCGCGAGGAGTATATCGACCGACCCAGCCAAGCCCCTTCTATCCAATCCGGAAAACCACGTGTCCTTTGTGGCGTCGACCAAAAAGCCGGCGGAACTTGGTTGGGTGTCAATCAGAACGGACTTTTTGTCGGCTTGACGAATCGCGCGACCGTGACCCCTTTGTTCGGTCAACGTTCGCGTGGCTTGTTGGCGTTGGATCTGTTGCGTTGCGGTTCTTCGGCCAAGGCGTTGGCGAAAGCGGAGATCGAACTGGAAAAGACTCGCTACGAGGGGTGCAACATCATCATCGCCGATGCCAAAGCCGGCTACGCGATATACAGCGAGGAAGACTACAAGATCGTCGATCTGCAAGACGGCCTGAACATCATCGGCGCCAGGGACTTGAACGATCCGGAAGATCAACGGGTTCAAATGGCACGTCGGTTACTGACCCTGCAGACCTTGGATTCGCCCGTCAAGTTCTTGGCGGTGGCCAGCCGAGTCTTTGCCCGCGCCCCGGTCGGCCCGGGACGCCCCAGCATGGTCGTCCGAAACGGCGACTATCAAACCGTCAGCAGCTCGCTGATCGCGTTGGGCGTCAAACCGCGTGACGCGATTTATCAGTTCAGCAGCGCCGCGCCGGACAAGTCCAAGTACGAAGACTATTCGCCGATGCTGCGAGACATCCTCAGCCGTGGACTTCGCGAAGCCCGATCCAAGACGCGGGTCTAGCCATCATGATCAGCCGACTGTTTTGCCTTGGCGTCGCCGCCTCGATCGCCTGGACGATCCCCGTGGCGGCTGCTGACGAGGTCTCCCTGATTTACAAGACCGTCGGCGACCGTGATCTGCGAATCGATTGCACCCGGCCGGCGGACTGGAAGGCCACCGATCGCCGCGCCGCGGTCGTCTTCATTCACGGTGGCGGATGGACCGGCGGAAAACCCGGACAATTCAGCTCACACAGTGAAGAATTGGCCGAGCGAGGCGTCGTGTGTTTTCGCGTCGAGTACCGCTTGCTTGCTAAATCCGACAACGCACCGCCGGTGACTTGCTGCGAAGACGTTTCCGACGCGTTTCGGTACGTCCGTGGTCAGGCGTCCCGACTGGGCATCGATCCGGATCGAATCGCGGCGGGTGGTGGCAGCGCCGGCGGCCACTTGGCGGCCTTCTTGGGAATGATGGACGACGAAGTCGTCGACGGCGTGTCGCGAAAGCCTGAAGCTTTGTTGTTGTTCAATCCGGTTTACGACAACCGCCCCGGCCAATGGGGATCTCAACGGGTCAAAGACCAAGTCGACAAGTTTTCTCCCTCGGAAAACATCTCTTCGGATGATCCTCCCGCGATCGTTTTCCTGGGAACAGCCGACGCGTTGATTCCCGTCGCCACCGCCGAGCGCTTCCGCGACAAGATGCGACAAGCGGGCCTGCGATCCGAATTGTTTCTTTACAAAGACCAGCCGCACGGCTTCTTCAACGCCGGTCGTGACGGCGGCAAGCCCTATCGCAGCACGATGGATCGCAGCTTGGCTTTTTTGGAATCGTTGAGCTGGTTCGATTGATTCCGTCGGCGGCAAAGGTGTGGCCGACCACGTCGGCGTCGGCCCGGCCGCAAGTCCGCCACGTCCGAAGAAGTCGCGACGCGATAGGTCACACGAAGTACTGAATCATCAGGATAACGACGAAGATCAGTCCCATGAAACCGCCGATCCACCGCGCCGTGTGTCCGGCGTGTTTCAAAATCAACGACATGTCTTCGTGACGCGTCGCCCCAAAGACTAACGCGATCGCGATCAGCAAGGGCACGAAGTAAAGCAGATAGGTCGGTGAGATCGAAAGCATGTCGGCATCCACGGAGGGAAAAATCAGATCGATGGGGTCACGCCGTCGATAACGCGACGCTGTCGGTCGGCCCGGTCAGGACGATTCGTCGTCATCCTTTTCGTCTTCCTTTTCCTTCTCCCGACGACCGCTGATCGGGACCGCCAGTGGGCCGGCAAAGGCGTCGTAAACGACCAGAATGTTCAGCAAGCCCGCGATCATCGTGTACCACGTCCCCATCTCGTATCCCGCGCCCCGGCGGGCGTACCACGCCGAGACTTCGTCGGCATTCTTTTCGATGACCGGGCGGTGCGGCGGAGCCATGAAGCCGTTCCAAAGCGGCTCGTAGGCGTCCAACGTCCGGCCGGTCACCGGATCGGTCATCTTTCGCATCCGGTTGCCTTGGATCAGCGCCGGAAGCGCCGCCGCGCCGACACCGGCCTGCAAAAAATAATGCCAGCGTTTGTCGCCGGGCTGCCACGACGCGTACACGACATGACCGCCGCCGAGTGCGAAACCCAAAATCCAGATGCACAGAATACTGACGACGAACAAACCGCCCTTGGCCGAACGGCCTTGGTAAAAGTGCCCGACCCCGGGGACCAGCCAAGCCAGAAAGGCCGCCAAATAGCGATTACGCAGATCAACCAATTGGCCGTCCACTTCGATCACGTTTTCACCGGTCAACTTGCCGCCGGATCGGGCATCGGAAGAATCGCTAGCGGGCATCGGTTTCGAAAATAAGAAAGTGAAGGATGAACAAGGAAAGGCGATGACACGGGAACATCGAACGACAGCCGGCCGGATCGAACGCCACACGTAGGGAGCAGCCATTGTGAAACAAACCTGCAAACGCCGATAGGTGAATGCTTTGTCCCTGGAAAGTCGCTCTCGGCCACTCATCGATTCTCCCACATCGGTCGGTTCCCAGGGCCGTCCCCCGGCCGCTGCGGGTGGGGCAATTTTCGGCCGCCCGTGATTCCGTCTTGACCGCGCCACGGCTTGCCGCGTATTTCGGGGAAGAACCCGGCGTCAGCGGATCGTTCGCGACCGGGGTCACCTCCCGTGCGGCGTCGCTCGACGAAATCCTCCGAAACGCCGCCAACGCCACCCGTCAAGGAAGTCCGTTCGATGTTGAAATCTGTTGCTCAGGGATGCTGCGGTCTGGCCTTGGCCGTCGCGGTCGGTTGCGGGTCGAGCGAAACCACGACGGTTTCCCGGGACGCCGTTGGTCCATCGGATCGGGTGCCGGCCGGCGATTCCGCGTCGTCGGAAGCCGATCGTCAGGCGGCTCAGCGGGTCGTCAGCCAATTTCTCGACCGCATTCGTCGCGGGGCCGAACAGACATCGGCCCACGATTTGCTGACCGACGCAGCACGCCGGCAGATCAATTTGGTCGGCGGGGTGCAGAGCATCGGCGCGCCCGAAGCCCAGTTCACCGTGACCCGAGCCGTGCCGGCACCGGCGGCCGATGGCGGCCAAGGCGCCACGTCGATGCTGGTCCACAGCTTGTGGGCCGAACCGGTCGCCCCAGAGACGGCCGATGCGACGGTCCAGGAAACTCAGGTCGTTTGGGCCGTCCAACGCGAGCAGAATCAGTGGCGGATTTCAGGAATGGTCATCGAATTGGCCCCCGGACAGCCCCCGACCGTGATCGATTTCGAAAATGGTCAGCAAATGGCCACCCTTTTCGGTGTTTCTGAAAGTGAAACGTCGCAAGCCGCGGCGCCAGGCGACCCCGCCACGGTTCGCTAGACTCGGACCACCGGCCAGGCTGTCGGTTCGTCAATCTTCGCAGCGACTCGACGACCGTCTCCGTCGCCGACAATTTCTCGGAAAACCAAATGAAGGCCCTTGGCTCGCTTTTGCGGCCTGGTGAAGCCCATTGGCCCGGCCGAAGGTCATCCCTTCTCGCGGTGCCCCCCCCGCCCGGCTCGCGTCGGTGCCCCGGCACGGGATCGACCCGTGAAAAGCGTGACCTTAACGCCCACCTGCGGAATCGCCCCGGATTCTCGGCTCGCCGGTCTCATTTTTAAAGGACTAGGCGATTGACAGTCGTTAGCGCCTCGTTACTGTAGCAATCCAAATTGCGTGATCAAAAAAACCTTCGCAAACTGCCTGGGTTACCAGGTCGCGCACTTCGCGGACGACGGCTCGTTGTCGTTGGCTCGTCAGAATTAGGTCGGTCCCCAGGACGCGGGATCTGTTTTGTAGTGCGAACGGGATCGCAACAACACTTCCGAGAGTTTGGGAGACATCGATGCATCGGAATTTGGTAAGTGGTATCGCGGCATTCGCACTCATTGTAGGCGTGTCGCTTGCTGCCCCTGGTCAGGCTGACGCCGGCTGTGGTGGCGGATTGTTTTCGAAGTTGGGCGCGAACAAGTGTGGCGGCGGTTTGCTGTCGAATCTTCACGCCAAAAAAATGGACCTGCTCGGCAACCTGGGTAACCGCGGTTGCGGCGGTGGCCTGTTGGCCAAGCTGAAGGCGAGACACGCCGGATGCTGCGAACCGGAACCCGTCTGCTGCGAACCGGCTCCTGAACCGGTTTGTTGCCCCGCGCCGGAACCGGTTTGCTGCCCCGCCCCGGAACCGGTTTGCTGTGAGCCGGCCCCCGAGCCGGTTTGCTGCCCCGCACCGGCGCCGTGCTGTGGCGAAGTCCCCGTGATGGAAACCGCACCTTGCTGTGGCGGCGAAGTCATGATGGGTGAAACCGTCATGGAAGCGCCGATGATGGAAGGCGAAGTCATGATGGGTGAATCCGTCATGTCCAGCGAAGGCTTCGACTTGGCTCCCGGCGAAACTCTCGTCCCTGGCAGCGTCGTGACCGGTGCCGCCGTCGCCGCCGGAGCGTCCGCCGACAGCAGCGAAGAAGC
>CAYVRC010000002.1:0-110578 GCA_964453205.1 uncultured Pirellulaceae bacterium
GGCGAGTGTTATCGCGTCTCGCTCCGGTGCAACCGTGCCGGAGTGCGTCAGAAAGCTGGTGCCGCCGAGGTCCAAGCCGACGATCGCGCTGAACGTTTCGTAGCCCTCGGGAATGCGGAAGTGAACGACGCTGGGTGCGTGGACACCGATCGCGGTGGTGCCGATGGGGCCTTCGCGGATCTGCACGGGATCACCGACGCAGTTCGCGTTCTTGGTCGGCTTGCCGAAACCCGATGTGGCGCGGACCCAATCCAGATCGACCAGCGGCAGCGTCCCGGCCGGGCCGACCAACACCGGATCGACCCAGTCGGCCCAGTCGCACCGAAAGCCGTCGCCGCCGTCGGTGACGACAAGGAACAAGTCACGCACGCCTTTGATTTCGGTCGCCATGTCGACGCGATGGCGGCTGGTTTTGCTGGTGATCAACGCGGTCGAATCCAAAAGCCGCGGTACCGCGGCGGCGTCTTTTTCGGCCGGCTTGTTCGCTTTCTGTTCGTCGGATCCGCCTCCGCCAGATTCCGACGACTTCAGTTGAAACTCTGCGGCGATCTTCTGCTCGGAAAAGTTGGCCGGTTTGGGGTAATCCTGATTCTCGTAGAGCCGATTCATGGCGACTTCGCCGAGTCGCTTTTCGTTCGGAATCAGCCCGTCGGCGGTCGTCCAGAGGATCGCGTTGCTCACCAACCTCCGGTACGACTCGTGTGCCCAATTCCAATGAAAATGCCCGCCGGTGAATCCGAAGGAGCGACCACCGTCGGGACGCTCAAAGGTCCAGGCGACGGTTTGCCTGTCCCCCGCCGCGACGCTTTTGCGAACGTGCGGGTTACCGCTGTGGTGACCGTCCTTGCGACGCATCGTTTCTTCCGGCGCGACGGCCGCCAAGATCGGCGTCAGGTTCTTGCTGTCGTTGAATCGTAAATGAAAGTACCATTCGTCTTCCGCCTGGAAAGGTTTCACGCCGGTCGTGACGGGATGCTCCGGGATGGTCTTGAATTCGGCCGTCCAGTGTGGGTTGACGCTGTAGTCGGTTTCGAAATTCCCGCCCAACCAACGGATCCAATCATCGCCGGCGGAACCGTTGGGAACTTCCACGGCATAATGCAGGCACACGAAACCGCATCCGTCGGCGATCTTCTGGGCAAGTTTGTCGCGGTGGGCCAACGCCAAGTGCCTGGCACCCCCGTCGCAATAGATCACGATCGAATCAGCCGCGTCGATGAGGGCTTCGTCCTCCGGCCAGCCGCGGACGACTCGCACGTTCACCTTGTCGGTCGCCTGACCGATAGAGTCCTCCAAGATCTTCAGCCCGGCGTAGTGCTCGTGCGCGCCATAGCCGTGCGAGGGTTTGCCGGCGATCATCAAGATCTGCGGCAGGTCATCGGCGGCGTCCACCGGCAGGGCGAAGGTCATTACCCCCGACAAGACCCATCCGATCAGAAAAGCGAAACGGTATGACATGAAAATTCCTTGGATCAATCGAAACAGATTATGGCTGGTCAAGAAGTCGGTCGGTCTTGAAATCGGAGGCCGACGTGTGTCGGCGGTCCGAAACGTCGCTCAATTCCCCTCGAATAGTTCGCGGCCGACTCGGATCGGATCGGGCAGGGTCCGCGCGGATTTTCCGAGCTCGAAATCCTCGACGCGAAGCTTGCGATTCGGATAATAGTCCTCGCCCAAAAAACCATAGAACGACGGTCGATAGGGATCGACAAAGGCGACGTTCGCTTCGGCGGGAACCTTCGTGCCCGTCAGATGGTAGCAGGCGTTGACGATCAAACGTCGCAAATCACGACTGCGAAAATCGACGGCCGCGCCGGCCGTGGTGGCGAAGCACTTCCCCGGCTTGCCCTGCTCGGTCTGGTAAGACTTCAACCAAGCCAACGGCATCATCGGATCATTCAATTCACCCGCGACGGGCAACGAAGCCGGGTCCAGCGTCTCGGTGACGGCGCCACGAAGCAGCACCGTGGCTTCGTCCTCGTTCAAATTCTTGATGCCGTAGATGTCCGACGTGGTGAAGATGTCACGGACGCCGCGGAGCACCGGATGATCCGCGTTGGCCTGGACGATCACCCCGCGACCGCCTTGGACTTTGTGCTTGCCGTGATGGCTGAGCCAGTTTTCGCCGATCACGTTGACGCCGAAGTTTCGCCAATCGTATCCACCGTAGTGGTCATCGTTTCGAAACGCGTGCGTCGCGGTCCGATAAGCGACGAGCGGCTTTCCGGCATTCAAGAAATCCAAGATCGGTTGCAGTTGTTCGCCGGGCAAGATTCGCCAACGCGTCGACAAAATCATCAGATCGGCATCCGCAAGTGCTTCGGTCCCCGGAATGTTTTTGTTGTTGTTGGGATCGATCACACCGCTTTGCGGATCGATCGCGAACAAGACCGTGCATTGGAAACCGTGGTGCCGGCTGAGGATCTTGGCCAGCATCGGACAGGATTCCTCGGTACGGTATTCCTCGTCACCACTGATCAGCACGATGTGCTTGCCGTTGGCTTTGTCGGCGGGCGGATCGAAAACCAAACGATCTTTCGCTCGGCAGACACCGGCGAGCGACGCGGTCGCGGCCAGAGCGACCACGAGAGTCCAGGAACTTGGCGAAGGCTTCATCGATATTTTTCGTCGCGGGATTGGGGGGAAGCATGAATCGAACCGGCGTCGCGAATCTCGGCCGTCGTGGATCCGGATTCGTGTCGGCGGAACGCCCCAGATTAGCAGCCCGGGGTGCCTAATGTGACGCGGAAGGCCGATGAAAAAGTCTTTTTGCGACTTGAGCAAATCCGCCTTGACGGGACGAATTGGTGCGGCCTATTCTCCGCCCAACGTCAACGGAACGGATTCCTTTCCTGAGACGCCACACGAATCGATCAAGCGGTCCTGCATCCGGTGTGTTCCTCGGAATTCGCTGCGGACACCCGGCGGTCAAGGCTCACGGAAGGGCGGCGATCGACGAGGGCGAAGTCGCTCGCGTGTCGTTCGGCCGACTGTTCGCAAGGATGCGGCGCTTCGTCGAACACCCATCCACCGGCTCCCGGAATTTAAGCGCGTTGTCCTCCGCCCCCCTAGGACCTCATGCTTTCCGGGAGCTTTTTTTATGCGCGGGCGGTTTTGATGCGCCGACGGTTTCCGGCGACATCGGCCGGTTCCCGCGGGGCCGCGCCGGGGCACCGAGACACGTTCGCCTAGCGATGCCAGAATTCTCGGAACGACTGTCGGCGAAGCAAATGATTCCGGTTCTCATGCTCGACCCGTTTGCTGCGCGGAGAGTCTTGCATCGTGGGCGGATACGACGTCATCGATCGGAACGGCAGCGGCAACGTCATCTGTCCGGTCAACGTGTTCAGATCCGCGTCTTTGTCCCAGCCGACGCAGTGCAACACGAAGTCGCGAACGTAGCCTTCGGGGACCGGCTGATCCGGGACGGCGAAACGCAAGCGAATCTCATCACCGCCACTGATCAACACCATCGAATCGTCCCATTCGCTGAGCAGCGACGTGGCATCGCCGTGGCGTGTCAGCGGTCCTTGTAGCGGTGGCCATTTCGGTTCGGCGTCCGACACGCTGTAGTCGTAAGTCTCCGGACCGTCGGGCGATGACTTGATCCGCCGGGAATAGCCGTGCTCGGAAACCACGGCGGATTTTAATTCCAGTTCGTGACGAATCGAATCGACATCGGGGTCGGCCACCGCCAGTTCGGCAGCATCCCAGTAGATCTGTGCCGAAGTGCGGATGCGAAGTCGCGGATCGTCACGATTGAGAACGTCAGTGACATCGACGACAATCGTCTTGGTCTTGCCGCCGGGGAACCCCATGAAAGGAATCACTTTTTGCCAAGCGGCGTCGGCCGCGGATTCTGCTTCTTCCTCCGAATCGCCTGCGGGCCCCGGCACCCAAACGCTGGGGTATTCGACCGCGGGCATTTCGTCGTTCTGGTCGATCTGAATATTCAGTGACGTGTCGGTCGGCAAGATCCAACCGGTCAGCACCAAGTAGATGGACCGATCGCCGGCCATGCTCGGCAACGATTCCGGCAACCGCACATCGATCCAGTGCGGCGGGCAGAGCCCCTGGACGATCCGACGATCGAATCCTTTGACGTAGTCTTGATCGATCGCGGAGAGTTTTCCCGTCACGTCGACGCCGTTGGTGTCGACGGCCGATTCGACGGGGTGCCGGGACGAATCGGGGAAGGCATAGATCGTCGGCGTCGCGATGAAGTCGGGGCCGACTTTTTCGTTCGTATGAATCTGCACGTCGGCGGGGTGATCGATCGCCGCGAGCGCGACGTGGTCGAAATAGGCGACCTCCCACAATTCTTCCGTGATCCGCAGTTCGTAGGCGTCGCCTTTGGGCCGAACATGGCGTCCGTCGACTTTCAAGTATTCCCAGGGACGATCTTTGGCGACGACGCCGGCGGCGACTTGCAAGCCCAGCGGCGCCGCCCATAGACAGTCGGTCACGAAGGCAAACTTGTCGCCGTCCCAAGCGTACAGGTACGGGCAAGAACCTTTCAGGGTCTGTTCTTCTTCCAACAAGACATCAACCGCCGGCCGGCGGATCGACTGAGTCAATCCGTTCGGGAAAATGATCCGCAGCGAATCCGCCGACGTGATCCCGTCGAGCCCGAAATGGGTCACCGGACCGGTGATCACCTGTGCCCGATAATGCGAGCCGAATCGCAGTTCCACGACGGACCCGATCGCGTAGTGGTTGACGCGTCCGCTGGCGGCGCTGTTGTCATCGATGCCTTTCAGCCGCACTTGCAAGTAGTGCCCGTCGGTTTCCGTTTGATTCGTGAACACACGAACGCCATCGGTCGAAAAAGCGAACCAGTCCGGGCGACCGTCGTTGTCGAAGTCGGCGACGGCACCGAAACGGACGACGGCCGGATCGATCTCGAGCGACATCGGGTCGACCGTCCCGTTTGTCGCTCCGGCGGCCAAGTGTTTCAGCAACACCCGACCCGGATCATTGGCATCCGCCGACAGCGATTCGAGCATCGAATCGTTGTCGAAGTCGGCCAGCAAATTCGTGCCCCCCGCGTCGTCGACACCGACGACGCGATCGACGGTCCACGCTCCCGCGTCGGCGGTTTGCGAATACACCAGGGCGGTTCGGCCGTCGCCCTTGACGACCAAATCCCAAGAGACGTTGCCATCGATCTCGGCGACTTGAATGCCTCGAGCACCGGGGACGGCGGGGATTTCACCCAGCGGCCGATGTCGGAACTGCAGGTGCAACAAGTTCTCCAACAAACCGACTTCGTCGGTCGCCCCGTGCAGCGTCACGACATCCAAATCCAGGTCACGGTCCAGATCCACGATGGCCAGGTCCACGATCCCGTCACGATCGATCGCATCGATTTCGAAGAACCGCCGAGTCCCTCGGTTGATGAAAAGCCGCAAGCCGTCGGTTTCGGTTGCGACGATCAGATCCAAGTCGCCGTCGCCTTCCAGGTCACCGTCGATGACGTCCAAGACACCGGTGACGTCCTCCAACCCTGTTTCGTTGGCGACCGCGATCAGGCGTCGATCCGGCGGCGTCGATTCGCGACCGTCGACGCTGAAAAGCTTGATGCCACTTTTGCCGAACGCGACCAACGTGGGCACGACGTTGTGGCGCAACCCGAGCGAAAAGTCGGTCGCATCGCCGTCGCCGCTCGGCGATTCGTTGCCGGCGGGGTCCGCCGCCGTCGGCACAATCTTGACTTTGCCCGGCGCGACGCGGTCCACCATGAACAAGTCGGTGGCGATCAGGCCGTCGATGTCAAAGTCCGTTTCCAGCGTGGCGATCGACGTCCAGGTTCCGTCGCCAGACTGTCGATGCATGGTCAGCCGGCCGTCGGCATCGGCCGACACCAAATCGGGCAGCAGATCAATATCCACGTCCATCACGACCGCTCGGGTGACCTCGGCGGTGCCCGGGACGAGGGCGGACGAAAACACGAGTGACCCGTCGAAAGCTTGCAGCGGTGAATCGGCGGCCGCGGCCTCACTCAGCTCGCGCAGCGTATCGAAGCTCAATCGGTCCAGCGGGTGCGGCGACGCACGTCGACGATCCGTCTTCATCAGTTCGGATGAATTGACCAAGTTGAACCAGATCCCGAACTTGCCCGCGGCCGCATTCCAGTCGCCGCCGTCGATGTCGCCAATGATTTGATCCACCAAGACCTCCGGCGATTCGATCGCCCCTCCGGCGCGGGCTTGCATTTCCGGCGCAATCGCGACCGCCAAGTCGGCCGCGCGACGAACCTCGGTTTTCGCGACTTCGTTTCGGGCGATCAGGTTCAATCGCGCCGACTCGGCGGCGATGAACAGGTTGTCCGGGTTCGACCTCGAGACGATGGAGAACACTTCGGCGGCATCGCGCAGACGGTCGGCGGGCAGGTCTTCGACGACGCCCTGTCGATCCAGGATGTCCGCCAGTGTGCCGGCCAGAATCAAAGTCGACGATGATCCGCCGGTCCGGTCGACTCGTCGAATGAACCCGGCAAGTTCCTCCGACGTCCTCTCGGTCCGGCCGCGCATCATCGTGGCCGGAAGCATGGCGGCTTCCTGCAAATCCACGCGTGACTTCAGCCACAGGATCAGCACGTCGTCGTCGATCAAATCGTCCAGGACCGCGATGCCCTGGCGGGCCGCGGCGATCGCAGCGGGCAGTTCGTCGCGTGCCGCTTGCCGGGCCTGGGCGGATAACGCTCGGTTTTGGGTCGTCGAAGCCAATTCGTCGACTTTCAAGAGCCGGTTGAGCACCCAATTTCGGGTCACCGACGGGTCATCGGGACGGGATTCCCGCAACTCGTTCCAGGCCCGCTCGGCGACGTCGAAGTCCAAGTCCTCGGTGGCCGCCAGGGCGACTTGTGCCACAGTGACCGGCGTGTCGACAGCCGCCTCGCGATCCTGCTCACGCGTCGTCAGCCACCACGCGCCGGCAAGGACCAGCAACACGGCGACGAGCGATGTGATGAGGATCGCCCTCAATTTGGGTCCGTCTTGGTTCCCGACTTCGTTCAATGCCTGATCCCTCCCGGTGTCGGCGAAACTTCGATATCTTGAGTTGCATGAGCAATCGACAATTCAAAGTAGCAAAATTTCGCGACTCGACGGGAGCGACTCGCATCGGCCGAGTGGACGCGGATCGCTTGATTCCGCTGACGCCCACCGGCGAGATGACGCGGCTGATCGATCTGATCGCCGCGGACGATCCCATCGCCGCGGCCGAGTCGCTGTCGCGGGAACCCGCCGTCGCCGCTGATGACGACGTGGAGTGGCTGCCGCCGATCGATCACCAAGAAGTCTGGGCCGCCGGCGTGACGTACAAGCGAAGCCAGACGGCGCGAATGGAAGAATCCGAAGCCGCCGCGTCGTGCTATGACCGCGTTTATCAAGCCGATCGTCCCGAATTATTTTTCAAAGCGACGTCGCATCGCGTCTGCGGCCACCGGCAACTGCTTCGCATCCGCAGCGACGCGACTTGGAACGTGCCGGAGCCGGAGGTCACGCTGGTCCTGTGTCCCAAGCTGCGGATCGTCGGTCTGACGATCGGCAACGACATGAGCTCGCGGGACATCGAAGGCGAAAATCCGCTGTATTTGCCCCAAGCCAAGTGTTACGACCAATCGGCCGGACTCGGGCCTTGGATCACGCTGTACGATCAGCTGCCCGAGGTCGCGGACATCGGAATCGATTTAAAGATCCTTCGCGACGGGAATGTCGTTTTTGATCAGCAGACTTCCGCCGATCAAATGGCGCGAACGTTCCATGACTTGGTCGGCTGGCTCGGACGCGACAACACGTTCGCCCACGGCGCGTTTTTGATGACCGGCACGGGAATTGTTCCGACCAGTGACTTCACGCTTCATCCGGGGGACCGCATCGACATCACGATCGCCGGCATCGGGACGCTGTCCAACCCGGTCGTGCAAGGCTGACGATTCGTCACCGTCGACTGCTTTTCCGTCTTTCCGCTCGTCCGTTTTCCTTTCATCTTTTTCAAGACTCATGTCCACCGCAACATCCACAACCGCCCCCGTCCTGATCGCCGGGACTTGGCGTGACGCGTCTTTCGACAAGACCTTTCAAGCGACCGATCCCAACCGCAACGAAGCCTTGGCGGCCGAGTTCCCGGTCAGTTCCTGGGCCGACTGCGACGCTGCTTTGCAAGCCGCGCATGACGCCGCCCGCGAATTGCGTCGATTGCCGGCGGCAAAGATCGCCGAGTTCTTGCGAGTCTACGCGGATCGAATCGATGCGGCCAATGACTCCCTGGTCGAAGCGGCGTTCGCGGAAACGGGCCTCGCCCGATCGCCGCGTTTGGCCGACGTGGAATTGCCGCGGACCAGCAACCAACTTCGCATGGCGGCCGAAGCTTGTCAGACCGGGAATTGGTTGATGCCCGTGATCGACACCAAGACGGGGATTCGATCCTGCTACGAGCCGCTCGGCCCCGTCGTCGTGTTCGGCCCGAACAATTTTCCGTTCGCCTTCAACAGCGTCTCCGGCGGCGATTTTGCCGCGGCGATCGCGGCGGGCAACCCGGTCATCGGCAAAGCCAACAGTTCGCACCCGGAGACGACCCGTTTGTTGGCGGTCGAAGCGGCCGAAGCGATCAAGCAGGTCGGCTTGCCCGCCGCGACGGTGCAACTGATCTACCGAACCGGCCACGCCGACGGTGAACGCTTGGTCGCCGATCCGCGAGTCGGCGCGACCGGGTACACGGGCAGTCGCGGTGCGGGATTGAAACTGAAAGCCGCCGCCGAGGCCGCCGGCAAACCGATCTATTTGGAACTTTCCAGTGTCAATCCCGTCGTCATCACGCCGGGCGCGCTCGAGCAACGTGGTGACGAAATCGTCGACGAATTCATCACCAGCGTGTTGATGGGAACCGGCCAGTTTTGCACGAATCCCGGCACCGTGATGTTGATCAAGTCGCCCGCGACGGATCGCTTCGTCGACGCGGTCAAAGAACGTTTCGCGTCGGCGGCCGCCGGCACCCTGCTTTCGCCCGCGGTGGCGAAAAGTCTTACCGCCAGCGTCGAAACGCTCGTGGGTTTGGGGGCCGAGTTGCTGACCGGCGGCGGACAGCCCGAATCCGGTCGATGCGCGATGGCCAACACGCTGCTGCGAACGACCGGTGGCTCGTTCATCTCCAATCCCGAAGGTTTTCAGACCGAAGCGTTCGGCAACGCGTCGCTGTTGGTGGTCTGTGATGATTTGGACCAGCTTTGCGAGGCGATCTCGCACTTGGAAGGCAACCTGACCGGCTGCGTTTACTCGGCGACCGACGGCGGCGAAGAGGCCACCTATCGCAAGGTCGAATTCGAACTGAAACCGAAGGTCGGCCGTTTGCTCAACGACAAGATGCCCACCGGCGTCGCGGTCAGTCCCGCGATGAACCACGGCGGGCCGTATCCCGCGACCGGGCACCCCGGCTTCACCGCCGTGGGCGTCCCCGGATCGTTGTTGCGTTTCGGCAAGCTGACCTCGTTCGACAACGTCCGGCCGGACCGTCTGCCGGGATGGCTGCAAGACAAAAACCCGACCGGAAAAACGTGGCGGATGATCGACGACCAATGGACCCTGTCCGCCGTTTCCGGCTAGACCCTACTTCGTCCGTCGAATGATGATCTCGATCGTCTTTTGCGGCGACGCCTCATCAGATGAATCGACGTCGTCGGATTCGACCAGTCTTCCTAATGCCAGTATCGGTTCGTCCGACGATTCCTGCGGAACGTCGCCGGTGACTCGGACGACGTTTCCGTCGTCCAGGATGACGGTCGGGGATGCGCCGTCACGGATCCGACCTGCGACGATGACTCCGTCGTTCAGCAGTGCTTCTGCTTCCCGGGCGGCTTTGCCGGGTCGGATCCACTGAGAAGTCTTGGCGACCAGATCGGCCAACCGATCGGACGATTCCAAGCGGTCGAGTACCTCGGCCAGCTTCGGACGCGAAACCGTGTCGTCGTGCGTCAAAGCGGCGATCGCCGAATACGTCGTGACGACGTCCCGCCAATAAGTCTTGGACTGATCGCGATCCTGGCTTTCTAAAGCGTGCAGTGAATCCATCGCCGTTCGGACGGCGCGTTTGGCTTCTTGCGATCGACGCTCGGCGGCCAACGCGGCAGCCCTGGCCGCTTTTTCCTCCGCTTCCACTTTCGCCTCTTCGGGTTGCGAACCGAACTGCGTCGATGCGCCGTCCCAACGATCCGACGATAGAGCCGGAATCGACGCGGACACCCCCGGTGCCCGTTGCTTCGGTTTGCCTTCCGTAAACGGCCAGAAACCGAGTCTCACCGGTGATCCGAACATGGTCAGCACGACTGCGGCGATCGGCACCGCCAACAGGAACCCGACGATCGCTTGGACCAACAGGTTCGAAGTAATCGATTTTTTGCGTTTGGTCGGTGGTCGGCTTTGAAGCGTTTCGAAACCGGCTTGCAGGGGGGGAGCTTCTTCAGCAAAGTCCGATTCGACGACGAAAGTGTTCGAGGCTCCGGTGCTTTCCTGCGGCGAGGCTTCCGATACGATTTCGAATCCTTCGATGCCCGTCGGCGGCTCTCCGGCGTCCGCCTCGTCTGGAGAATCGACGGGTTCCGGGGTTGCGTCGGCCAAGTCGTCGATGATCAAAGCGGGCGGCAACAATTCCTGAACCTCCGCCATCACAAACGATTCCCCACACCACGGGCAAGTCGCCATCGTCTCGCTCGGCACTTCGTGGACCGGCAAGCGAACGGATTCGTGACAACGGGGGCAAGCGGAAATCGGCATGGCTGTCGGCAGGGGGTGGGGGCGACCACTTTCAACGCGGCTTCCGAAAGAAACGTTACCGCTAGAAACGGGCAGGACGGGAAAGATTGACACAAGCTTTCCGAATCGTCGTCACTTCGGCCGCACGAAACCCGCCCAACCGGACCAACTCCCCCACCCGGCCGACCCCCCGGGGGGGCGGTCGCTCGCCTAAAACCGATACAGATCTTTCAACTTCGCGGTCAGGTAGTCGATCAAGTGATCCGCCGACAAAGGTTCTCCGGTGACTTTCTGCACCAGCGATTCGCTGCGATAGCAACGACCGCGCGAATGAACGTTGTCTCGAAGCCATTGCAGCAGCCCTTCGAATTCACCCCTCGCGACCGATTCCCGCAGATCGCCAAGCTGTCGACCGGCGGCCGCGAACAATTGCGCCCCGATCAGATTCCCCAGCGTGTAAGTGGGAAAATAGCCGAACAGTCCTGCGCCCCAGTGAACGTCTTGGAGTACGCCGTCAGCCGCGGAGGGGGCGCGAACGCCCAGGTCCGATTGGTAACGGGCGTCCCAAGCCGCCGGCAAATCATCGACCGACAGCGAACCGTCGATCAATTGACGTTCCAAGTCGAATCGGATGATGATGTGCAAGTTGTAAGTCGCTTCGTCGGCTTCGACACGAATCAAGCTGGGGCGTATCGCGTTGACCGCGAACACCACTTCGTCCAGCGTCGCTGATGTCAGTGACGAACCGAGGTGCGATTTCGCGTCTTCGATCAGCCACGACCAAAACTCACGACTCCGACCGACTTGATTTTCCCACAACCGAGACTGCGATTCGTGAACGCCCAGCGAGGCGTAGCTTCCCGGCGGCAAGCCGAATTGATCGGCTCGCAAGCCTTGTTCGTACAAACCGTGCCCGGCTTCGTGCAGCGATCCGTACAGCCCGCCGGGAAGCCATTCGCGTTCGTATCGACTCAGGATCCGCACGTCGCTCGGACCCAGCGTCGTGCAGAACGGATGCGACGTCTCGTCCAGCCGGCCCCGATCGAAATCGAAGCCGATCGCTCGGCAAACCTTGCGGCTGAAGGAACGCTGCCGATCGATGTCGAAGGGACCGTGCAAACAAGTCAAATCCGGTTGCCGCCGCGCATCGCGTGTCGCCGCGATCAACGGCACCAATCGGTCGCGAAGATCATCGAAGATGCCGACCAGTGTGGCTTCGTTGCCGCCCGGCTCGTATTCGTCCAGCAAACCTTCGTACAAAGTGTCGTCGGTGCCCTGTTGGTACAGCGATGCTTGCTGGCGCTTCAGCGTGACGATCTCCTGCAGGGGATCACGGAACGCAGAAAAGTCATCCGCCTTTCTGGCCGCGTCCCAAGCCTGCTGGCCGCGGACGGTGGCCAAAGAGATACGACGCACCAAGTCTTCGGGCAGCTTGCGGTCCCGGTGAAAGTCGTGACGCAATTCGCGAACCGTGGTCGCCATGTCGCCGTGGGGATCCGATTCGCCCGTCTGTTCGATCAGTCGATCCAGTCGTTCTCCGTACCGGGGATCGGTCCGAATTTGGTGGACCTGCCCACGAATCGTGCTGATTTGCAACGCGCGATATTCGCCGGCGCCGGCGGGCATCCCGGTCCGCTCGTCCCATTCCAACGCATCGGCGACGGTCTGCCAAACCGTCGCCTGCCGTGCGTGCTGACAGACTTGTGAGAAAAGTTCGTGATCGATCGTCATGAAAGGTTCAGCGGGTCAAAGGCGTCGTCTGGAAACGTGAGAAATCGAGATCGCGATGAGCGGGTACGCGAAGGCGCGGGTGGGGTGCTATGGCGACGGATCCGGCGGCGCCGACATGTCCGCCACCACGTCGTACAGTTCGAACCAGAATGCCCGCAGGTCGGTGACCTTGTCCAGGTCTCGCGAGCTCAAGACCTGTTCGATTCGGTCTTGCACCGGCGGCGGGTAGCCGTCCAGCAGCCGTCCGCACAGGCGGCGAATCAGCGTCGCCCCCAACGCCGTGCGATGCAAGACGTTCCAGCCACGCGGCACGCGATGGCTGGTCGCCAAGCAGGGGACGTCGGCCCGCGTGATCCGGAGACGCAGCTGCAATCTGGACAACCGATCGAGCTGCTCCAGACCGTCGATGACCAGGAACCCCGGCGGGGCGAGCCCGGGTTCGGGGGATCCTCCGCCGCACAGCGGAAGGAGCGTCTCGCGAAGCTGATCCTTCTTTTGTCGACGTGAATCGGCCGAGGAAAAGCGAACCAGATTCGGTTCGCCCCAGGTCGCCGACAAGCAATCGACCAGGCCCGCCAATAAGGTCGACTTGCCGCTGCCGTGCTCGCCGACGATCAGCCAAGGTGTCGATCGCAGCTTGGTCCCGGCGATCGCTTTTTCGGCCAGCGTCGCCAAAGTGACCTGCGGATCCACAAATTGGTAAGGCAACGCACCGGGCGCGATGAACCGCACCCGAAAGGGATTCTCGGCGGGCGGAATGGGCGGGCCGCCATCCCGCCGGGTCGACCCCGTCGCATCCGCCCCGTTCATCGACGATCGGTGGATCGCAAGAAAGTTCGCGGACGTTTCAGACGGCGAAAGATGATGGTTTCTTCGCCGGCGGACTTGACCCCGACGGTGTCGTTCATCGCCGCGCGAGCTTCATCGGCCCGCAAACGTTCGACACGGACCCGCTCGGCCGACGCCGATGACTTTTCGGTGGCCGATCGATCGGTGTCGATGGGACCGGCGTGCGCCGTGGTGCCGCTGACCAGAAAGAAAGGGTGCTCGGTGACGATCTCTTTGCCGTTGTCCATGAACAATCGGACTCTCAAGCACCACCGCAGGCTGACCAATCGCCCGTGATAAGAAAGCGGCGTCGGCGGCAACCGGCAGTCCAACTCCTGAGGCACGCCCAAGTCCAAGTGTTTCAGTTCGGCGGCGTCGACGCGGTGAAAATGATGGACGTGCAGATCTTCGTCGCCTTTGCCGTCGGTGTGCCACAGCACGGAGACTTCGATGCTCTGAAGACGCTCCTTGGCGACGCGGCTGACCCGCCAACTGGCACGCAACAGCCCACCGGCCAAATACCGGCCATCCTCGCGACACAGCGCGACGTTCAACGCGGGCTGCGCTTCATGGGCAAGCCCGGAGGATGAACGACGACGGGGAAACTTCGGCAGAACGATGGCCAAGGACGAGATTCTCCGGCAACCACCAATCGCCAACGAATTGCATTGTGGGCGCCCACAAAAGAATGCATCACGTCGGCCGGCAGATCCAGCGTTAATTGTTGCTGCCAAGGGGTCTGCGGGTCAACGCGGACATTGGATTCTTGTAGCAGAACTTGGTTGAACGCGTCATGCCTTTCGACGCGAACGTCCGTTCCTTGGCGGAAAAAAGCTTCTTCCTGACAGGTTAGGTAAACCTGAAGGCTTTTTAGCCGCAGCCGCCCCATCTGGGACACGTGGATACGGTATTGATTGCCGGGGACCAGGGGATGGTCGCTGATTTCGACGATCGTCGGCCCGATTCCGGCCTGACGCTTCAATTGAGCCAAGAAATAACGAAACACCCAAATCCCGATTCCGGCGGCGGGGATCAGCAAGCCGGCCAGCACCCAGCGGGGGCGGGATTGCCAGAATCCCAATAAAACGACCGAAAACAAAGTCAGCCAGGCCGCGTTCCACAGCATCGCCAGCGACGCGGCGCCGACGATCCCGGCTTCGGATCCCGCCGCGCCCAGTCGATACGTTTGGCGTTCGCCGGGGCTGTCGGTCAGCCGTTTTCCCTGGGGGACGTTAGGCAGTTTGGGCACCTGATCCGCCGTCGCGCCGATCAATTCGATCTGATTGGCCCGCGTCCGCAACGCCGATCGACGCTCATTGCTGGCCCCCAAACGCGACAGCCGATACAGCAAACCGCCGACGCCGGTGCCGATCGCGACGACCGACAGGATTCCAAAGATCCAGGTGCCCAGGCCGCTGGAGGCGACGACCTCCGGTGAAACGTCTGGTAATCGCAAGGCCGCGGCGCGGGCCGCCGACAGACTGCTGACCAAAATCAACGACAGCCCGAACACGCCCAGGAAAAACAGGCAGGCGTAAAACAGGGCTTCGCCGACGATGCCGCCGAACGTGTGCCCCAAGGTTCGCGAGCCGCGTTTCTTGATCCAGGGACGCAACCGAAACGGGCGAGGGTCGCGCGAACGAGGCGCACGTGGAGAGGGGGACATCTCGTCGGGGCGTCAGCGTGGCTGATCGGGTTTGTGGTCGGGGCGGTAAAAGCCCAGTTCTTCCAGAGCCCCGTAGACCTCGTCCAACGTCTTCTCCCCAAAGTTGCTGATCCCGAGCAGTCGCTTCGGTGTCGCGTGCAAGAGGTCTCGCACCGTCAGGATGCCTGTTTCCTCCAGGCAGTTCGTCGTGCGAACCGAAAGATTCATCTCGGCGATACTCAGTTCCAACCGCTCGGCTCGCAGTCGTGCGTTTTCGTCGGCTTGGCTGATCGGAATGCGTGTCATCACAAAATCCTTTTCGATAGAACCTGTACAAAGGCCTGGGAACGGAATCGACGGAGAATAGCGGAAAGCGTCTCCCGTGGCAAACAAATCAGTGGGCAAACAAATCAGTGGGCAAACACCTCGACCATCCAATCCGCGATCCGCTGGGACGCCAATCCGTCGCCGTACGGATTCCGGATCACCCGCCGGACGGCCGCCGGGTCGGATTTCAAGGCCGCCGCCGATTCGGCGAGCGCTTCGACGACCCGCCGCACGATCAATTCGCGATCCGTGCCGACCAATTCGGCCAAGCCCGCCTGAACGGCTTCGGGACGTTCGGTTTTTTCCCGCGTGACCAGCACGGCACAGCCGAGCGACGGGGCCTCTTCCTGGACCCCGCCCGAATCGGTCAGCACGACGCTGGCGCGGTCCATCAGCCAGACGAACTCCGGATAATCCGCCGGCGGTACCAGGTGAACGTTGGGCAGATTTCCCAGGCGATCATGAACCGGACCCAGCACGTTCGGATTCAGATGGACGGGATAGATGAATTGAGTTTCGTGATGGGACGTCGCCAAGTCCTTGATCGCGTCGCAAACGCCCGCCAAGCCGTCGCCGAAATTCTCGCGGCGATGCCCGGTGATCAAGACGACCGAATCCGCCATCGCTTGCGGGTACTTGCGGGACCACTGATCGCTGTTTTCTCTCTCGCGAGCGACCGACCACATCAACGCGTCGATGACGGTGTTTCCCGTCACGCGGATCTGTCGCTCGTCGACGTGCTCCCGCCGCAACGCGTCGGCCGCGCCTTCGGTGGGAGCGCAGTGCAGGCGGGTGACGATGCCCGCGACGCGTCGATTGAATTCCTCGGGCCAGGGTGCGGATAAATCTCCGGTGCGTAGACCTGCTTCGACGTGCACGACGGGCAACCGGTGGTAAAACGCCGCCATGGCCGCGGCCATCACCGTCGTCGTGTCGCCCTGCACAATCACACAGTCCGGTTGCCGCGATTCCAGCACGTCGCCGACCGCTTGCAGGCACGCCGAGGTCAGTCCCGTCAGCGTCTGGCCGGGCTTCATCAGTTTCAGATCGACGTCGGGATCGATGCCGAAATAGCCGAGGACCTGCGCCAACATTTCGCGATGCTGGCCGGTGCTGCAAACGATCGGCGCGAACGTCTCGTCACGGTTTCGCAGTTCCAAGATCAGCGGAGCCAGTTTGACCGCCTCCGGGCGCGTCCCCAGGACGATCAACGGGCGGATCAACTCGGCGGCAGGACTTACCGGCATGAACGGGGCCAAAAAAGAGTCGTGACGGACGGCTCCGCCGTGAAACGAAAGTCACGTGAAACCGATCAGGCCACGACTATAATTCGATCGTCAGACCGCGTAACCGTTTCGACCCGCACATTCGTCGCACGGTTCGATCGATTGGGCAGCGTGGCGAATCGGCAACGCTTGTAGCGAGGAATAAACAGGGCAGGAAAGCTGGCGAATCTTATCGACCACCCTTGAACGGAAAGCGTCCTTTTTCCACAGTTTTTTCTCCATTTCGCTAAAGGCTTGCGTAGTCTTGATTTGTCGGAGTTTCGCGCCGCGACGGGGCTTTTCAGCCCTGGACCGGTGGGGAACGATAATGAACCGGGTCTTTCAGCGGTGTCGGACGACGACACCCCGGGCCCGACGTTCGGCAACCGAGATCGTTTAATTTTGATGGCTTATGTTTAACCGCACGATTCGCCGCCGCTTGGCGACCCTTTTGATGCCGACGGTGTTGTCGGCCCCGATGTCGATGATGCCGCTCGGCGGATCCGTCGCCAGTGCGCAAGACGCTTGCTGCTTTCAACCGGCTTATCGTCTGTCCTGCGAAACGGTCGTCCAAAAAGTTCCGCAAACTCGCTATCGCTTGGCCTACAAGACCGACTACGTCGAAGAGACCCAGTTGTCCTATCGGCCCGTCCTGCGTTACCGCCAAGAAGAACGCGAGTATCGCGTCGCCAAACCGGTCACCGAAACGCGTTACGTCGAGGAAACCTACTCGGTCTTGAAACCCGTGACCGAAACGTCCTATCGCGACGAGGAGACGACGCGAACCCGTTACGTCGAGGAAACGGCCGAGCGCGAGGAAACCGTCACGCAGTACAAACCGGTCACCGAAACGCAGTACCATCAACGTCAGTACACCGTGCAGCGGCCCGTCGTCGAAACCCAGATGCGGGAACAAGAGTACGCCGTTCAACGCCCCGTGACCGAGACCTACATGCAGACCCAGCAGTACACCACGCTGCGTCCGGTCACCCAGGTCGAAAACCAGACCGTCGACGCCGGCGGTTACGTCGCCCAACAGATCGTCAATCCGGGCACGGTCCAGTACGCCCTCGGCTGGAACCGCGCGGCTTATGCCGTGCCGGGACCGTTGGGATTCTTTTCGATCAATCGCGGTGCCCCTGCCTTGGTCCCCCAGGTGACCCCGCCCACCGTGCAAACTCAATTGGCGTATCGGCCGAACTACATCACCCAGCAAGTCGCGCGGACGTCCTACGTCCCCGAAGTGCAACAGGTCCAACGGCCGGTCCAAGTCCAGCGGATGCAAACCGAGATGGTCCGCCAACAAGTGCCCGTGCAAGTGCAACGCATGGAAACCGAAACGGTCACCCAGAACGTTCCCGTCCAGACGACGCGGATGGTCCCACAAACCATGGTCCGCAAGGTTCCCTACACCATCCGGCGTCCGATTGTCGAAACCATGACGCGACGCGTGCCGGTGACGAGCCAACGCTGGGTGTCAGTGGAACAGGTCCGCAAGGTGCCGGTACAGTCGACCCGCATGGTCTACACGACCAAAAAAGAAACGGTCAACGTCCCGTACTACGAACAAGAAGCCGTCGAACGCAAAGTCCTGAAACCCGTCACGCGACAGGAATACGTGCCCTACACGGTGATGGTCGACGTCAACCAACCGGTCGTCCATCGGATGCCGCTTAGCTACATCGATCCGTTCAGTCCCGCGATCAGCCAGGGCTACAGCACTTTCAGAAACCCGTTGCCGCTGAGCACTTCGATCTACGATTCCCCCGAGATCATCAGCAGCAGTCGTCCGGTGGTGCAGCAGCCGATGGAGGATGATGCGCCGTCCGAATCCGAAGTCGAAGTTCAATCGCCACAAAAACCCATGGACGAATCGCCGAAAACCGAACTCGAAGGCGTCCGGCGCGATTACTCGCAGGAAAACGGCTCGCAAGAGGCTGACGCCGGGACCGACGATCTGGAAGAGGTCCAAGAAGTCGATCCGGCGGATTTGGATGATCTGCCCGCACCGACGTTCGATGATCAGGACGAGGAACCGACTTTGTTCGATCCCAGCACCGGCGCCACCCCGACCGGATTCCGCATCACTTGGAATCCGATGTTCGACCGCGAAGCTTAAGGCCGAGGGGAAACGCTGGGCGGAAAGAACGCACGAGCGGTGGACGCCGCACCGTCGGTCCGACCGACGCTCCTGCGGGGGCGGGGCGATGGGTGTCTCGCCGTCACGGTTGCACCCAAGTCCCGCGAACGAGCATCGCGGTCAGTGCGATGACGTAAAAGTGGACGACGTACACGGTCAGCGGATAACGGCCGAGCCACTCCGTGCCGGGGATTCGTCGTTCGGGGAATCTTGTCCCCCAGGCCACCAAGCCCGTCGCCGGCAACAGGAACCAGACCAAGAATCGGTGCGTGTCGGTATCCCAGATCCAAAGTCCGCTGACCGTCATCGCCAGCAAGACTCCGCCGGTGACCGACGCGACGATCGGGCCGAAGCGACGTAGCACGACGCCCTGGGCGACCAACGCCAGAACCAACGTCAGTTGGTAGTCGAACCAACGGGCCGACGGATCGGATTGATAAAACAGCATCGTGATCAACATCAGCGGTGCCGCTCGGCCCAGCGCCGTGCCGACCAGTGCGGCGGTCAGCAGGCTGACCAGGATTTCCAGTTCGCCGTTGCGCGGCCAATAAAGCAAATTCACCGCGACACCGGCGGCCAGGATCTGGGCGTACCGGGTCCAACGGAAACGCCGGTCCGGCGGCAGAAAATATCCCAGCAAGACACAAAACAGCGGCATGCTCAGGCGGGTGAAAAATCGGACGCCGCCGAGTCCGATTTTTTGGTCGAACCAATACGACGCCGCGTGATCGATCAGCATCAGCACGATCGCCAGGCCGCGGAGCGAATCCAGAAAGCGGTTTCGCGGTGGAGGCCCGGAAAGTGGGGGCCCGGACTTTGGACGCCCGGCTCGTTTGCCGGAACCTACAGCGGAGCGGCCGCCGGCCAGGGGCGACCCGTCCGACCGGTTCGCCGTCGACACCCACGATTTGGCCTTCGATGAACGTCTGTTTCGGCGTTTGTTTGACTTGGCCATGGTGGTCTGGTCGGCCGATCCCAGCGGTCGAATCGATTGAAACAGGCGGCTGTGGACGCGGTAGACCGAAAATCGGGTCCGATGGGCCGGTTACGCAGACCGAAAATGGCGTCATTTGCTTGTCCGGGCGACACCGCCGGACTATTCTCGATAGCACCCTCGGGCGTCTTCGCCCGCGGGTTCGTCCCGGCGAACCCAACGTGCGTCCTTCCCACACTTTTCCGCTTTCGGCAGTCTCATCGATGCGAGCCTACTCAGTCCTTCTTCGGTCCGCAAAGTTTGCCCTCTGGATGGCCTTTGCCGTGTCTTGTTCCTTGTCGGCGTCGTCCGCGTCGGCCGACGGTGGCGGCGGCGGCAACGGCGGCGGCGGTGGCGGTGGCGGCGACGGGGGCGGCACGATCATCAATGACTTCGTCCAGCCGATCGCCGGGGTCGACGTCGATGCCCGCGGCGTGTTGAAGGTCAAACGTTTCGACGCCGCCTTGGCCCGCCAACGATTCGCCGCGGCGCGGCGGCAAGCGGACACGGATTTGATGCGGCCCAGCCCGCTTCGCAAAGTTTCGCTGAATCGTTTGGAAGCCGAAATCGCCCGGCGAATCGCCGCCGGTGAACCCGTCGATGATTCCATGCGTGCCGTCGCCGGGTTGACCTCCGTCCGGTACGTCTTCTTCTACCCCGAAACCAAAGATGTCGTCATCGCGGGACCTTCGGAAGGCTTCTTTGCCGATGCCACGGACCGCTTGATCGGGATGCAGAGCGGAAAACCTGTTGTCATGCTGGAGGACTTGGTCGTGGCCTTGCGGGCCTTTCCGCCGCACGCCCCGCCGACGGGTGTGATCAGTGTGTCGATCGATCCCACGCCCGAAGGCCTGCAGCGGATGCAACGGTTTTTGCTTCAGATCGGGAAAAACGTCCGTCCGGCTCAAACCCAGTGGTTGGCGTCGAACTTGCAAAACAACTTGGGGCTGCAAACCGTTTCGATTCGTGGCATCCCGGCCGACACTCACTTCGCCCGCGTCTTGGTCGAAGCCGATTATCGGATGAAACTGATCGGCATCGGCTTGGAACAGCTTCCCGTGCCGATGAAAAGCTACGTCGCCCGGGCCAACCCGTCCGTGGTCGCCGGCAACGCCATGGAGCGTTGGTTTTTTCAGCCCAATTACGACGGTGTCTCGGTCAGTGACGACGGCTTGGCGATGCGAATCGACGAGCGTGGCGTCGAGTTGGTCGGCGCCAATGAACGGGTCGCCGCCGGAGGCGAGCGAAAAGCGACCGGCCGAGTCAATCGAGCCAGCCAAGCGTTCTGCAACGACTTCACCGAAATGTATCCTCGGATCGCGGCGCGGGTTCGTATCTACGCGGAGCTTGCCCAGTTGATCGACCTCTCCATTGCCGCCGCCTACATCCAAGAACAGGATTTCTATGGCCAGTCCGACTGGGACATGGCCACGCTGGGTGACGAATCCGCCGTCGCCGTGCAAACCGAGACGGCTCCGCGTCAAGTCGAAACCGCGGTCAACGCCATCTGGCGAGGCAACACATTGATGACGCCTCTCGGCGGCGGTGTCAGGATTCAGCCCCGCATGGCCTTGACCGACGAACATTTGACGACCGACTCGGACGGAAAGAACACCGCCGCGATGACCTCGGCCGGTCCCATCGAGTTGGTCGACGGCCAGTGGTGGTGGGACTGAGCGGAATCGGCCGATCCTCCCGACGACCACGCGGTGGTCTCGGTTTCGGGACTCCCCCGCGACGATTCCCAGTTCCGGCACCGAGAAAGTCGCTATAGTGGAGCCGTGTCGTCGAAGGTTTTCCGCTTCGGCGACGTCACACCGCTCGCGTCTTTTCGAGTCCGATTGATGAGCCGTCCGCATCGTCAGCGTGCCAGCGTCATCGACGGCCGTCGCTTGGTCGTCGTCCAGGACGTGCCTCAGGTCTGTCCGTATCTGCCGGGGCACACGGCGAGGATGCCGCTGCAATTGCCGCTCGGCCAGGTCGATCCGGACTTTACCGATTGGGTCTTGGCGTTCGGCTATCGTCGCAGCGGGGACTTCGTTTACAGGACGCAGTGCCGCACTTGTCATGCCTGTCAGCCGACTCGTTTGGCCGTCGACGAGTTTCGTTGGTCCAAGTCGTTTCGCCGGGTCCTGAACCGGGCCGACCGAGATCTGTCCGTCCGTTGGAGCGACGCGATCGTCAGCCAAAACCGCGTCGACTTGTTCAACAAGCACCGTGCCGTCCGTGGTTTGGACACGTCGGACACGTCGGTCGACCAGGAGGGCTATCACGCGTTTCTGGTCACGTCGTTCGGCCGAGTCGATGAGATGACGATCTGGGACGACGACCGCTTGATCGGCGTTGCCATCGCCGATGTCGGCCGGGACTGTCTGTCGGCGGTTTACACAATGTTCGACCCGGATTACTCGCGATACAGTTTGGGTTCGTACGCGATTCTGAAAGAAATCCAGCGGGCGCAGCGGGAACGCTTGCGTTATGTCTATTTAGGCATGTACGTCCGTGACAATTCGCATCTGAATTACAAAGCCCGCTTTGTGCCCCAACAGCGATGGATCGACGGACACTGGCAAGACGTACCGCGATCCGTCGTGGCCTCACGCGTGTCGTCAACGCCGGCGTGAATCTCTCGTTCGACTCATCAAGCCAAGGGAATTCCATGACCAAGTCGACCAGTCAAAAGCGATCGGGGCGAATCGTCCCGTTCGTGCGAAACGCGTTCGCACTCGCGGCCTTGCTGGTCTCGGCGGGCGTGACCGAGACGTGGGCTCAGGATTTTTCCGGCCGCCCCGACGTGACGGGGACACCGACGCCCGCGGCGGGAAACGTCGCCGGTGCGGGCGGCGGATCGATGGCGGACTTCAGTCAACTGATGATGTTGATCCAGACCACGATCGAGCCGGAGACTTGGGAAGCCCTCGGCGGCACCAGCACCATGTTTCCCTACGCCGCCGGCATCACCGTCGATCCCCGAGGCACGATCCGCGACGTCGAGACGCCGGCCGAGGAACATGTCGCGGCGGAAATCAAGATGCTGCTCGCACGTGACGGCGTGACGGGGCAAACGGCCGATGCCGATGATCCGGACGCTTGGCGAATGCCGTCGAAACTCCGGCGTGTGTCTTTGAAACGACTGTTGGACACTTATGCCCGTCATCGCGACGAACGTCGACCGTCCAGCGACGCGATGTTGCACTTGGGCGGCCTGTCCCGTATCCAGTTCGTTCACTTCACGGCCGACGACATCGTCCTGGCGGGAGAGGTCGGTGGAGTCCAGCAGGTCGACGGGCGGCCTCGCGATCGAAAAAGCGGTGCCGCGATGATCCGCTTGGACGCGTTGGCCGGTTGCTTCGCCGCCGTGGCACAAGGCCACGGCTTTGGGTGTTCGATCGACCCGACACCGCTCGGCTTGCAACGTGCCGCGAAAGTGGCCGCACAAATTCAGGCCGGCGACATCCCCCGCGGCCAAGCGGCGGCCGCCTTGGGCGACGCGATCGGCCCGCAGGACGTCCGTGTCCGTGGCGTTCCGGCCGACAGTTCGCTCGCCTGGCTGATGGTGGAAGCCGACCGGCATCTGAAACAACTTGCCCTCGGCCGGAAGCGCATGCCCGATCACGTGACCAACTATCTCGATCAAATCGAAAACCATATCGACCGAGGGGTTCCGACCGACTTGCTGCTTCGGCTGTGGTTCACGTCGCAACCCATGGCGGCCCGGCAGAGCGTCGACGGTTCGGTCGTCGAATTCGCCGGGCGTTCGATCCGGCTGAGCGGGCAGAACGAACGGGCCGTTGCGTCGGGCCAGCGCGGCCTGATGACCGAGGATCCCCGCACGGCGGCCTTTGTCGATGACTTCAACAAGAACTGGTCGCAGATCCGCGCGGCTTTTCCCGTCTACGCGTCCCTGGAAAGCGTTTTCAACGCGGCGGCTCTTGCACAACTCGTGCAAATCAAACTCGACGCCGACCAGGCTCCCGGCCCGGCCGCGTCACTGATCACGCAGGCCTTCGCATCGATCGCCAGTAGTGACGCCCACGGATTCAGGCCGCCCAAACGGGTCGAATCACTGGCGGTTTCTCACAGCCTTGTCCATGCCAAGCAGCGTCACCACATCGTGGTCGCCAGCGGTGGCGTCGAAGTGGATCCGCTATCGAGCTTACGGTCCGACATCTCGACCTATCCGCCTC
The DNA here is from genome assembly GCA_964453205.1 of uncultured Pirellulaceae bacterium. Taxonomy (GTDB): domain Bacteria; phylum Planctomycetota; class Planctomycetia; order Pirellulales; family Pirellulaceae; genus Crateriforma. Next base: position 23,848 of record CAYVRC010000002.1, read on the forward strand.
TCGCCGCCATGCGAAACCTCAACGACGATCGGCCCGCCGACGGTCAACGATGGTGGTGGGATCGTTAAGGTTCGTTCGCGTCGACGACGCCCTTGACCGATCCGTCGCGAGTTCGGTGCAGCCCGGGAACACGATTTGCTGCTCATGCGGCGAGTGACAATTTCCCGAACGCCGAACATTCACGAAAAAAGGTTTTCTCATGCGTGTTGCCATCAACGGGCTGGGCCGAATCGGTCGCGCCACCCTGCGGACTCTTCAGAAAACTCCTGCCTTGGAAATCGTCGCCGCCAACGACCTGGTTCCCATCGATAACTTGGCTTATTTGATCCGCTATGACACCGTCTACGGACGCAACCCCGATGAGGTCCGCGTGGACGACGATCAACTGTCGATCGGCGACCGATCCTTTCCCCTGTTTGCGAAGAAGGATCCGGCCGAGTTGCCGTGGAAGGACTTGGGGGTCGACTTGGTCTTCGAATGCAGCGGTGTCTTTCGCACCAAGGAGGATCTCGAAAAGCATCGAACCGCCGGGGCCGAATTCGTCATCCTGTCTGCTCCGCCGAAGTCCGCGGGCGTTCCGATGGTCGTTCACGGCGCAACGCCCTTGGAACGAGTGATCGACCAGCCGATCGTTTCGACCGCCAGCTGCACGACGAACTGTGTCGCACCGATCATGGAAGTGATCGACCGACGCATCGGTGTGGAAAAATCTTTGATGACGACCACGCACGGATACACATCGTCCCAAGGTTTGGTCGATGGCCCCAACAAAAAAATTCGCCGCGGACGCGCCGCCGCGGCCAACATGGTGCCCACCAGTACGGGCGCTGCGGGCGCGACGACCAAATCGGTCGACGGACTGACAACGGATTTTGACGGGGTCGCTTTGCGGATTCCTCTGGTCAGTGGTTCGATCGCGGACGTGGTCGTGGTGACCAAACGCGAGACCGATGTCGCCGAAATCAATGAGATCTTCCGCGACGAAGCATCCTCGGATCGGTATCGCGGCGTGCTGGGCGTGACGGATGATCCGCTCGTTTCTTCGGACATCATCGGCGATTCACGCGGCAGCATCGTCGATGCCGAAATGACCCGAGTCGTCGGCGGAAATCTCGTGAAGGTCATGGGTTGGTACGACAACGAATGGGGTTACACCAGTCAAATGGTCCGCCACGCCGTTGCCCGCGCCACGGCAACGGCGACCGCCTGATCACTCGGGCCTCGTGAGGATCGGGTGCGGCGAATCGTTCAGCGACGACCCGCCGTGTGGTTGTCGGCACAGGTTTTGCGTCATTCGAGTCCCATTCACTGCGGGAACCGATCGGCGGATCCGCAGGTGAACCTGACGCCATTTATGCCAATCAATGAAGGGAATAGCCCCGTGTATCATCACGTCAAAAAACTCATGTACACAGTCAACGTCGGACAGCCGGATGTACGCTTCGGCAAGATGTTATTGGAGCAGTTCGGCGGAGCCAACGGCGAACTCGCGGCCGCCATGCAGTACTCCATTCAGGGCATCAATTGCGAGGACCCCAAACGAAAAGACATGCTGATGGATATCGGCACCGAGGAGCTCAGCCATTTGGAAGTCATCGGCAGTTTGGCCCGGATGCACTTGAAGCCGTTGAAGGATGACGGTCGCAGCAAAGCGGAAGCCGACCCGTTGATCGCGGTCGTCGGCGGCGGAGGAATTAACCTGTGGAATTCGCAGGGAAACCCGTGGACGGCCGATTATCTAAAGATCAGCGGTCAGTTGGAGGTGGACTTACGTAACAACATCGCGGCCGAAGCGAGGGCGAAGATCACTTACGAAAATCTGATCAACTACTGCGACGATCCGGGAAGCAAGGACGCTTTGATGTTTCTCATGACGCGCGAAATCACTCACATGAAGGTTTTCATGGCCGCGCTCGATAGCATGACGAAAGGTCCGCTGGAAATCGGCGATCTGCCGGTCGACGAAAGTCACGTCAACCGGTACTTCAACGAATCGACCGGCCAGGGCGAAATGGGAGAAGACTACACGGGACCCTGGAATTCCGATGGCGATTGGGAAATGATCGACAGCCCGTCGATCAAGGAAATCAAGGCGCGCTGAACACGTCGGCACGAGTCTTTGGATTGAACACGAGTCTTTGGGTTGAATCAGCCGTCACACGCTCGCGTCCGGTTACTCGAAACCGTGAGCTGTCGCTCAACGGCTGATTAGGTCTAAAAGCTCATGCCGAGACGCATCGAAGCACTTGTCGGGGACACGCATGCCAGAGATTGTCACACTTTACGCGGAATCATGTGCGGTGATCATCGAAGCGGTCGGGGTCACGGTCATCGTTGTCCTCACGGCTGCTACATTGCTCCACGGAGCGGTGCAGGTTGTCCGCGGTAAGGCGACGGACGATTTGTTTCAACAGGTCCGTCATCGCTTGGGCCGTGGAATTTTAGTCGGCCTGGAGTTTTTGGTTGCGGCGGACATCGTTCATACCGTCGCGGTCGAACTGAACTTTACCACGGTGGGCGTGCTGGCAATTGTCGTCGCTATTCGAACGTTTCTCAGCTTCACGATCGAAGTCGAATTAACGGGAAATTGGCCGTGGAATAATAAAAAGTAGATTCCTCGACGGTTCATCCGACTTTCGAAAACGGTGGCGACTGCGGCGGGTCGGTTGATGCCGTCGTCGGACGAGCGGGCGGGACGTCCTGGTCTTCCAGTTCGACTTTCAACGCGATGAATCGCATCAGATCTTTCAGAGATAGAATTCCTTGCAAACGGCCGTCGGAAACGACCAGCATTCGCGAGGCTTCGTTGCCGCTCAGCTTCGTCAACGCTTCCATGGCATCGGCCTCCGGAGTCGTTGTGCTGTCTTCGCCGCATTGCTGCAGCACCTGTCCGACCGTCGTTTGGTGCCAACGTTCCCGCGGAACCTCCTGCACTTGCCGTGTCGTGACGCAACCGAGCAGCGAATCGTTCTGGATCACCGGATACATTTTGTGATGATGCCGGTAGATGTACTCATCGACCAGTCGGTCCAAAGTCAGCGACGGTGCTACCGTGATCGTTTCACGATTCATGAAGCGGCTGACCGGTTCGCCTTCCAGAGCGCGGCGGACCAAAACCTGTTGATAGGACATTTGAGCCGCGTTACGCAAAAACATGCCGATCAAAAACTGCCACAATGCGCTGATCACGTTTCCGGCCAGTAGGCTCATCAGTCCGAAGAGAATCAAGAGGAGCCCGAACGCCGAACCGAGCGACGACGAGATCTTTGTCGCCCACCGCAGGTTGCCTTTGACGTGCCACAAAATGGACCTGAGGACTCGACCGCCGTCGAGCGGAAAGGCCGGAATCATGTTGAACGCGACGACGACGGCGTTGATCAACGCCAAGTAACCGATCACGGCAACCGTCGGAGCGGGCATCAGGCTTCCGCCGAAAAAAACGATCGCATAACAGCCGATCGAGATCAGCACGCTGACGATCGGGCCGGCGATGGCGACGAAGAATTCCGACTTCGCGCTCGGAGGCTCTTTCGTCATTTCGGCAACGCCACCAAAGATGAATAGCGTGATCCCGCGGATCGGTACATCAAACCGTCGGGCGATCACGGCGTGTCCCAATTCGTGAGCCAGGATGGATGCGAACAGCCCGAGTGCTCCCAACACGCCCATCGTCCAGTACTGCCCCAAGGTCAAGCCTTCGACCCGAGCCGGAAAGAAGCCTCTGGCCAACGACCACGCGATCAAGATCGCGACGGCAAACCAACTCAGGTCTAAATAGATGGGAAATCGCAGCAGGTTGAAAATGCGAAATCGACTGGTAAACATCGGTCCGGAGCTCCGTGCTTTTTCTGTACTTCATCAAGATCAGTTTGTGGGTCGTCGGTCGCTCGCAAACACCGTCAGACCCCCGCGCCGCCACCCAGGACTTCCGCGTAACGCGTCAACGCGACCGTCGACGGCAAGGGGGGCAAATTCAGACGAATCATGCCTCCTTCGCAGCGAACGAGTCCAAGACGCGAGTTCCTCGACTCTCACTGCGATCTTCATGCCAGAAGCATCAATCCTTTCGGTTTCAGCAGAGCTTTCTTGCCAAAGGAAACGACGCGGTCGAGAGATTTGGTTTTCATCAGCCGTTTGCGGCAATCGGGTCGCCACGGCGCAAGGTTTGCCGCGGTGTGTTTGAGTTCGAAGTTTCGTACGAACCTTTTGAGGTGTCCGGTGAACGAAAGAAGAAGAAGAATGGCTCAAGGAACAAAGAAAGACGCCACGTCGAGCCTCCAGTCGGTCGGGCAGGAGTCATGAATTTGCATGAGATCATTCGAAAACTGCATCTGCGTACCGATTCGAAAATTGTGCTGCTGGTTGCCGATGGTCTGGGCGGTTTGCCGACCTGGCCCGGCGGACCGACCGAATTGGAAGCGGCCAACACTCCCCATTTGGACGCGTTGGCAAAAGAAGGGACGACGGGCCTGCTGCATCCGGTCACTCGCGGCGTCACCTGCGGCAGCGGACCGGGACACCTTTCCTTGTTCGGTTACGATCCGACCGAGTATTTGGTCGGACGTGGGGTGCTGTCGAGTCTAGGGATTGACTTTGACTTGCAAGCCGGTGACGTGGCGGCTCGTGGAAACTTTTGCTCGGTCGACGAGTCCGGCACGGTCACCGATCGACGGGCCGGACGCATCGCCGACGCCGAGGGGCGACGATTGGCCGAAAAGCTGCAAGCGATCGAAGTCCCGGGTGTCGAACTGTTCATTCGGCACGTCAAGCAATATCGTTTCGTGAGCGTTTTCCGAGGCGAGGATCTCGGTGACAACGTGAGCGACACCGATCCCCGGTCCACCGGCGTGCGACCGCGAGACCCCGAACCGGCCGACGACGCGTCCGAGTCGACCTGCAAGGCCATCGGCGAATTCATTCGACAGGCCCGCGAAATCTTGAAGGATGAAAGCCCGGCCAACATGGTGCTGCTGCGTGGGTTCGGCCGTCGGCCCGAACTGCCAACCCTCCGGGATCTGTACGGGCTCGACTCATGCGCGATCGCCATCTACCCGATGTATCGCGGATTGTCGCGGCTGCTCGGCATGCACGTGCCCGAGAAGGCGGAAAAGCTCGGCGCGCAAGTCGGACAGATGCGGCAGTTGTGGAACGAACACGATTTCTTTTTTTTCCATCACAAGAGCACCGACAGCAGCGGTGAGGATGGCGACTTTGACGGCAAGGTCCGGGAGATTGAAACGCTGGATCGGCAATTGCCGGCGATTCGTGAACTCGATCCCGACGTCCTGATCGTGACCGGCGATCACAGCACGCCGGCGAGCCTTGCCAATCACAGTTGGCATCCGGTCCCCGTTTTGCTGAACTCGTCGACCTGTCGTCCCGATCGCACGCTCTGCTTCGGCGAACGCGAAGCGATCGGCGGCGGGCTGGGACAGTTTCCCGCGACCGAATTGATGGCCCTGGCGATGGGTCACGCTTTGAAGCTCGACAAATTCGGAGCCTGAGAACGGATCCGCAAATCACCTGCATGCGGCATTTGTAACGGGAACGCCGGTGAGAGAGGGAGGTCCAGAGGCGAGGATCGAAGGCTTCAAGGTCTTGAAAGCCGGCACGGAAGAATGATCCGTCTGGCACGGCGATTGCAATCAACGGTTGTGATCACCCGCCGCCAAAACTCCATCGACAACCGCATGACTCGACGCCCGTCGATGGGGAGAAAGGTCCGAATTTCGCAACAGGAAAAGATCCATGAACATTGTCATCTTTGACGTCGAAGACTGGGAACGAGACACTTTCAAGCCACTCGGAGAGCGGCACGAGCTGACGCTGACGTCGGACAGCTTGACGGAGGAAAACGCCGCGGACTTTGCCCACGCCGAGGTGATCTCGACGTTCATCTATTCCGATCTCAGTCGTCAAACCCTTCAGGCGTTCGATCGGCTGAAGCTGATCGCCACTCGCTCGACCGGCTTTGACCACATCGACCAGGACATCTGTAACGAGCGGGACATTGCGATCGCGACGGTTCCGGACTACGGATCGGCCACCGTCGCCGAACATACGTTCGCCTTGCTGCTGACGATCAGCCATCGCTTGGAAGAAGCCATCGATCGGACTCGCAAGGGTGACTTTTCGCCCCGCGGTTTGCAAGGCTTTGATTTGCAGGGCAAGACGATCGGCGTCGTCGGAACCGGCAGCATCGGCAGACACGTGATTCGCATCGCCGGCGGCTTCGGGATGAACGTGTTGGCCCACGACGTCAAACCGAACCGGGAAGCGGCGGAGCAAATGGGGTTCGACTACGTCGACATGGATCGGTTGTTGGCCGAGTCCGACGTGCTCACTTTGCACGTTCCCGGATCGACCGAGACGAAGCACCTGATCGGCAAAGAGCAATTGGCGAAGATGAAGGAAGGCGCGGTGTTGCTCAACACCGCGCGTGGATCGCTGATCGACGAACGGGCCGTGTTGAGGTCACTGGCCGAGGGCCGTTTGGCCGCCGCCGGCTTGGACGTGCTTCCCGAGGAACCGGCGATTCGCGAAGAAGCCGAATTGCTGCGGCGGGTTTACGAGCAAGACCATTCGCTGGAAACCTTGCTGGTCGATCAGGTGCTGATTCGCATGAGGAACGTGATCGTCACGCCGCACAGCGCGTTCAACACGCGTGAAGCGGTCCAGCGGATCATCGATACGACGGTGGGCAACATCGAAGCCTTTGTCCGTGGCGAACCCGAAAATCTGGTCGAACTCGAACAGGCCGACGCCTCGGTCACCTCGGCATGAAATACTATGCGGCCACAGCCGACCAGACGCTCAACGAGTGGAACGTCGACCCTTCCCGCGGTCTTTCCGACGAAAAAGTCGAGTCGCAACGCGACGAGCATGGCTTGAACGAATTACAGCACGCGCGTCGACGCAGCGGCGTTCAAATCCTTTTGCAACAATTCAAGAGCGTCGTCATCATCATCCTGGCCGTCGCGGGTATTGCGGCCTTGGTGACGATGCAGTGGGTCGAAGCGATCGCGATCGCCGCGGTCGTCGTCGTCAACACGCTGATCGGTTTTTTCACGGAATTCAAAGCCGTCCGCAGCATGGAAGCGCTGCGCGAAATGGGCGGCCATCAATCTCGAGTGCGGCGCAACGGCAACGAGCAAGAGATCGATGTTCGGGATCTCGTCCCCGGCGACATCGTGCTGGTCAAAAAAGGCGATCTGGTTCCCGCCGACTTGCGAGTCATCGAAGGCAAAAAGCTGCGTGTCAACGAAGCGGCGTTGACGGGCGAATCCGTGCCGGCCGACAAGACGGCCGAGCCGGTCGACGAGAAGGCTCCCCTAGCCGAACGCCGCTGCATGTTGTTCAAGGGCACCTCGATCGCCGACGGTAACGCCGTCGCCGTCGCGGTTGCCACCGGAACGGGGACCGAGCTGGGACGCATCTCCGAGCTGACCGAGGAAGCCGAATCGAGCAGCACGCCGTTACAGAAGCGACTCGATCAACTCGGGCGTTATCTGGCCTACATCACGATCGGTGTGGCGGTGGTGGTCGCGATCACAGGTTTGTTGGCCGGACGCGAAACGATGCTGATGATCGAAACATCGATCGCGTTGGGCGTGGCCGCTATCCCGGAGGGCTTGCCGATCGTCGCTACCGTCGCGTTGGCTCGGGGGATGTGGTTGATGGCGCAGCGAAACGCGCTGGTCAATCGCTTGACCGCCGTGGAAACCCTCGGCGCGACGCGGGTGATCTTCACCGACAAGACCGGCACGCTGACCGAAAACAAGATGCGGCTGCACGCCGTCGCTCTGTGCGATGACGATATCGACATGGAAGACGGATCCGACGATCTGGGTGAAGTCGCCCGGCGGGCGCTTCTGATCGGTGTGCTTTGCAACGGCGCGAACTTGAGTGACGGCGAAGAGGATGAATCGGGCGATCCGACGGAAATCGCGTTGTTGGCTGCCGGCAAGGACCACGACCACTCGCGAGCGTCCCTGTTGGAACAAATGCCCCAGCGTCGTGTCGTCGACTTTGATCCCGAAACGATGATGATGGCGACTTATCATGAATCCGATGAAGGCCTTTACGTGGCGGTCAAAGGGGCGCCGTCACGAGTGATCGACGTCTGCGACCGCTTCATCGGCAACGACGGCCAAACTCATCCGCTGGAGGAATCGGACCGATCGCACTGGCTCGATCGCGAGGAACGACTCGCCGACCAAGGGTTGCGAATGCTGGCCGTCGCGGACAAGAACGTCGAGAACGAGGACGCCGAACCGTATCAAGATCTTTGCTTGGTCGGGTTGGTCGGGTTGCTCGATCCGCCGCGTCACGAAGTCAAGGATGCGATCAATCAATGCCAAGCGGCAGGCATTCGCGTCGTGATGGTAACGGGAGACCAACCCACGACGGGTCGTGCCATCGGTCGCGCGGTCGGCATCGGCGACGAGGAAAAAGCCGACGCGATGCAGGGCAGTGAGCTGCAGCCGCCCGACGAGATGAGTGACGAACATCGAGAGCGGGTCCACAACACCATGGTGTTCGCTCGTGTCAGTCCCGAGCAGAAACTGAGGCTGGTCGACTTTTATCAACAACTCGGCGAGCCCGTTGCGATGACCGGCGACGGAGTCAACGACGCTCCGGCGCTCAAAAAAGCCGACATCGGCATCGCGATGGGTAAGCGGGGCACCGACGCGGCGAAACAGACCGCCGACATGATCCTGCAAGACGATTCGTTCTCAACGATCGTCGCCGCGGTGGAACAGGGTCGGATCATCTTCGGCAACATCCGCAAGTCCGTCGTGTTCATGTTGTGCACCAACGTCGCGGAGATTCTGGCCGTTACCGTCGCGTCGCTGATCGGAGTGCCGCTACCGCTGCGTCCGTTGCAGATTCTGTATTTGAACGTGGTCACCGACGTGTTTCCGGCGCTGGCACTCGGCATCGGACGGGGACGTCCCGAGGTGATGAATTATCCGCCACGTGATAAAGACGAACCCGTCCTGACACGGCATCACTGGACGGCGATCGTCAGTTGGAGCGTCGTGATCGCCGCCTGCGTGATGACGGCGCTGCTGATCGCCGGCTATGGGATCGGTTACAACGCGATGCAGGCCGTGACGGTCTCGTTCCTGACGTTGGCGTTGGGCAAGTTGTGGTTCGTTTTTAATCTGCGCGACCACGACGCCCCTCGCTTCGACAACGACATCGTCAAGAACGGCTGGTTGTGGGCGGCGATCGGGTTGTGCTTGGTGCTGCTTGCCGCGGCGGTCTATCTGCCCGGGCTTTCCGATGTGTTGGAAACCTCCCCGCCGGGCGGAACCGGTTGGATCGTGATTCTTGTGCTCAGCGTTTTGCCGGCCCTGATCGGGCTGTTCGCCCCCGGCATCCGGTTTCAAGGTCGCCGTCAAGCGGAAGAGGAGAAGGCGACCGACCGTGGCGGCGATGACGAAAAAGCCGACTGACAAGTGACGCCCCCCGGCGCCGTGGCGCCGGTGGCGCCGGTGGCGCCGTGGCCGATGCTAAGCGGACTTGCCGGAGCGTTTGATGCGGCGACGATCGGCTTCGCTGAGAATCGCTTTGCGGAGACGAATGCTGGTCGGCGTCACCTCGACCAACTCGTCGTCCTCGATGTACTCCAGAGCCGATTCCAGTGACATGTCGCGTGGGGGTTTCAGGATCACGTTTTCGTCGCTGCCACTGGCCCGCATGTTGGTCAGCTTTTTCTCACGGCAAGGATTGACGGTCATGTCGTTGTCCCGCGCATTTTCGCCGACGATCATGCCTTCGTAGATGTCCGTGCCCGGTGCGACGAACAGTTCGCTGCGGTCTTGCAGCCCGAACAACGCGAACGGCATCGATCTGCCGCTGACCATGGACACCAGCACCCCGTTGCCGCGACGCGGGACGTCGCCTTCGACGGGTTGATAGCTGTCGAACTGATGATGGATGATGGCGGTGCCGCGGGTCGCGTTGAGCAGGCGTGTTCGCAACCCGATCAAGCCCCGCGAAGGAATCTTGAAGCTCAGCAGACTAAAGTCGCCCCGCTGCTGCATCACGTCCAGTTGGCCGCGACGCAGTCCCACCAGTTCCATCACCGGACCCATCGCTTCGGTCGGCACTTCGACCCGCAGGCTTTCATACGGTTCATGTTGCTTGCCGTCGATCTCTTTGTAGACGACTTGCGGTTTTCCGACGGACAGTTCATAGCCTTCGCGTCGCATCGTTTCGATCAAGATCGCCAAGTGCAATACGCCGCGTCCGGCGACCGCGTAAGCCTCGGTGCCTTCGATGGGCCGGACCCGAAGGGCGACGTTGCGTTGCAGTTCCTTGTCCAAGCGGGCCTTCAGTTGTCGCGTCGTCACGTACTTGCCCTCGCGGCCCAGCATCGGTGACGTGTTGACACTGAACACCATCTCGAGGGTCGGTTCGTCGACGCTCAATCGCGGCATGCCTTCGCCGCCCTCGACCGCCGCGATCGTGTCACCGATTTCGACTTCTTCCAGGCCTTCGATGGCGACGATGTCACCGGCCGACGCGGATTCGGCGGCCGTCCGGCCGAGTTTGTCAAAGACGTACAAGCCGGAAATTTTGACGTTGGATCGCTTGTCTCTTTGGAACAACGCGATCGTTTGGTTGGCGCGGATGTCACCGGCCTCGATTCGTCCGATCGCGATGCGGCCGACGTAATCGCTCCAGTCCAGCGTCGTGACCATCATTTGCAGCGGCGCGTCGGCTTTCACCGCCGGCCCCGGCACGGCGTCGACCAACAAATCAAGCAGGGCGTGCATGTCTTTGGTGGGCTTGTCCGGCTCGGTCGTCGCGTAACCCTCTTTCGCACTGGCGTAAACGAATGCCGCGTTGTCCAGTTGGTCTTCGCCGCCGAGTTCGGCCAGCAACTCGAGCGCCTCGTCCAAGGCTTCGTGGGGACGTCCGTCCGGCCGGTCGACCTTGTTGACCACGACGATCGGCCGCACGCCGGCTTGCAAAGCTTTTTCCAAAACGAAGCGGGTTTGCGGCATCGGCCCTTCGGCGGCGTCGACCAAAACCAACGCCCCGTCGGCCATCTTGACGACGCGTTCGACCTCGCCGCCGAAGTCCGCGTGGCCGGGCGTGTCGATCAAGTTGATCTTGGTGTCGCGGTAATGGATGGCGATGTTCTTCGACAAAATCGTAATCCCGCGTTCCCGCTCCAAATCGTTGGAGTCGAGGATCCGTTCTCCCTTCAATTCCGAATCGCGGTACTGGCCGCTTTGGCGCAAAAGACAATCGACCAACGTCGTTTTGCCGTGGTCCACGTGGGCGATGATGACAACGTTACGAATGTCGCTGCGGCGCAAGGGTTTCTGCCGGGTGTGTCGGAAAAGGAGTCAGATGGGCAGCCGAAAAAACGAAGCCTGCCGATGGGAATTCGACGATCAGGGTCGTCGAAGGGTTCGATTCATCGCGAAAGAGTAAGCCGCAAAAGAAAATACGCTAGCGGTCCGGACGACTTCGCGTCGCCCCTCGGCGATGACTCGATCGGGCCATCACGGCGTCAGCAAAGATCCTTTTCACCTTGGACCACGCCTAACGGAAAGCCAACTTGCGCAAACAGCGTGACAAAGTCGAAAGCGTCCGAGCGAACTTTCGCCGGACCGGGACGACGGCCCGCCACTGACGGCCGCGGGGATCAAAGAATCTGTCGCCGACCCGGAGCTCTGGCGTTGTCACTTCGGGTTCCCTGTGCGATATTCTGTCACAGGGACAGCCCGCAGCCGTGCGGGCTTTGTTTCGGACCTACTTTGTGAAATGTTTCACAAAGTTTCTGCGTTTTGATGGGTCGGCGGTGCTCTGCCGGCACGACATTTTTTAGGCACATGCAGCCGATGGTAACGATCAAAAAAGGGCTCGATCTCCCGATCACCGGTTCTCCGGAGCAGCGCATCGAGGTGGCCGGCACGGTCTCTCAGGTCGCCCTGTTGGGCGACGATTACTTCGGGATGAAGCCGACGATGCTAGTCGGCGAAGGGGACGTGGTTCGTTCGGGACAGCCGCTTTTCGAAGACAAAAAGAATCCCGGTGTCCTGTTCACTTCGCCGGCCGCGGGCAAGGTCAACAGCGTCATCCGCGGCGCGAAACGCAAGTTCGAGGCGTTGGTGATCGACGTCGAAGGCGACGACCGGGTGGAATTTCCCGCGGCCAAGGACGGCAGTCCGTCCTCGCTGGGCCGGGACGGCGTTCGAGACGTTTTGGTGGCAAGTGGGATGTGGACGGCGATGCGGACGCGGCCCTATGGCAAGGTTCCGCAGCTCGACGCGACGCCGCATTCGATTTTCGTGACCGCGATCGACACGAATCCGCTGGCGGCCGATCCGTCGGTCGTGGTGGCCGATCGCCGAGATCAATTCACACTCGGCTTGGAGACGATCGCCGAGCTGACCGACGGGAAGGTTTTCGTCTGCAAATCGCCGCAAGCGGAGATCCCCGGCTCGGCCAACGCCAAGGTTCAGGTCGAGACGTTCGGCGGCCCCCACCCGGCCGGTCTGGTCGGCACTCACATTCACAAGCTGGACCCGGTCGGCCCGGGCAAGCAAGTTTGGTACCTCGGTTACCAGGATGTGATCGCCATCGGCTCGATGCTGATGACGGGTCAGCTGGATTCGCGGCGGGTGATTTCCCTGGCCGGCCCGACGGTGAAACAGCCCAGGCTGTTGGAAACGCGTTTGGGGGCGTCGGTGACCGAGCTGGTCGCCGGCGAGACCAAGGACGACGTGAAATCCCGTGTCGTATCGGGCTCGGTGCTGTGCGGCCGCAGAGCCGACGAACCTCACAACTTTCTCGGCCGCTACCACAACCAGATCTCGGTTTTGCAAGAGGGTGACGATCGCGAGTTTCTCGGCTGGCAAAAACCCGGTTTTGATAAATACAGCCTGACGCGAGTTTTCGCATCGGCGAGCAGCCCCGCGAAGAAATTCGACCTGACGACGTCGACCGGCGGCAGCGAGCGAGCCATGGTGCCGCTGGGGACTTACGAGCGGGTCATGCCGCTGGACATCCTGCCGACCCAGTTGCTGCGAGCGTTGATCGTCCGGGACACCGAACAAGCCCAACAGTTGGGCGTGTTGGAATTGGAAGAAGAAGATTTGGCCCTGTGCACTTTCGTGTGCCCGGGTAAGTATGAATACGGATCGTTGTTGCGAGAAAATCTGACAACGATCGAACGGGAAGGTTGATAGGAACCTGAAATAATGAAACCACTTCGTGACGCACTGGACAAAGTGCATCCGTACTTCGCCAAGGGAGGGGTCCTGGAAAAGGGCTACCCCGTTTATGAGGCGCTCGACACGTTCTTGTACACGCCGGGTGAAACCGCCAAGGGCCTGACGCACGTTCGTGACGGCATCGACCTGAAGCGAATGATGATTACCGTCGTTTTCGCGTTGATCCCGGTGACGTTGTTCGGCATGTGGAACGTCGGTTATTTGGCCAGCGCCGCGGTGGTGCAGATGACCGAGGCCGGCATCGACATCGACTTCGATTGGCACCACCAGATTTTTCAGGCGATCGGCTTCACTTACGATCCCGGCGACCACCTCGCCAACTTCATCCTCGGGGCCATTTTCTTCGTGCCGATTTATGCCGTGACGATGTTCGTCGGCGGGCACATCGAACTGATCTTCAGCGTGCTCCGCGGGCACGAGATCAACGAGGGTTTCCTGGTCACCGGTTTGCTTTACCCGCTGACTTTGCCGGCGTCGATTCCGCTGTGGCAAGTCGCCTTGGGGATCGCGTTCGGTGTGATCGTCGCCAAAGAAGTCTTCGGCGGCACCGGACGGAATTTTTTGAACGTCGCTTTGACCAGTCGAGCGTTCCTGTACTTCGCCTACGCCGGACAAATCAGCGGCGACCGCGTCTGGACGGCAGTCGACGGGTTCAGCGGCGCGACGGCGCTGGGACAAATGGCGATCGCGGAACAGGACGCGGTGGGGTCCTTGTCAAGCATTCAATATGTATGGGGAGGCGAAGGGGCGATCACCTGGATGTCGGCGTTCCTCGGAACCATCCAAGGTTGCGTCGGCGAAACCAGCGCGTTGCTGTGCATCGTCGGCGCCGCGATTTTGATCGGCACGGGGATCGGTTCCTGGAGAATCATGGCCGGCGTGATCGGCGGTGTGGCCGTCACGGCGACCTTGCTGAACCTGGTCGGCAGCGAGACCAACGCGATGTTCGGCATCCCGTTTTGGTGGCACTTGGTCATCGGCGGCTTGGCGTTCGGGTTGGTCTACATGGCGACCGATCCGGTCAGTGCCTCGATGACCGAACTGGGCAAGTACGTGTACGGCGGGCTGATCGGGTTCATGACGGTCTTGATCCGCGTGATCAATCCGGCGTTCCCCGAAGGCATCATGCTGGCCATCCTGTTCGGCAACGTGTTCGCACCGCTGATCGATTACTTCGTCGTCCAACTCAATGTGACTCGCAGAAAGGCTCGTTATGCAACGGCGTGATTCTCTCGGCTGGACCATGATGGTCGCCGTCGTCCTGTGTGTGGTTTGTTCGCTGGCCGTCAGTGCCGCGGCGGTCATCCTGCGTCCCTACCAAGAAGCCAACAAGCGGCTGGATCAACAGAAGAACATTCTGGATGCGGCCGGGCTGGCGATGGGAGAGTTCGGAAAGCCGGCGAGCGAGCTGAGCAAAGACCAGATCAAGGAACTGTACGGATGGGTCAGCGAGGAGCTGATCAATTTGGAAGACGGGTCTTACAACACGGAGCTGGATCCGGTGCAGTACGACGCGAGGGAAGCGGCCGAGGATAAGGCTCGTAGCGTGGAGATCGACACCGACGATTACGAGTTGGCCGGGATCGACCGCCGCGAGAAAGTGGCGAAAGTCTTCTTCGTCAAACGCAAGGGCGGTTCAGCGATCCAGTCCGTCATTTTGCCGGTCTATGGCAAGGGTTTGTGGTCCACGATGTACGGTTACTTGGCCTTGAAAAGCGACTTGGAAACGATCCAAGGTTTGACTTTTTACGACCACGGCGAAACCCCGGGGCTGGGGGGCGAAGTCGATAACCCGGCCTGGAAGGCCCAGTGGGAAGGCAAGCTTCTGTATGACGAGGACGGCACGCCGGTCGCGCGGGTCAGCAAGGGGCCGGCACCTCCGGGGAATCCCTATAGCGTCGACGGCCTGTCGGGCGCGACGATTACCAGTAACGGAGTCACCAACTTGATCCAGTACTGGGCCAGCGACGCGGGCTACGGGCCTTTCCTGGCTAAGTTGCGTGACGAAATCGATGCCGGACCACCCGCGATGGCTCCCGAAGGTGTCAAAACCGGCGAAACCACAGCTCGAAAGGAGGGCTGATTCATATGGCTACCACCATCAAAGCAAAAGACGCCTTGGTCGGGCCGCTGATCGACAACAACCCGATCGCCTTGCAGATTCTGGGGATCTGCAGCGCCCTGGCCGTGACGACCAAAATGGAAACGTCGGTCGTGATGAGCCTGGCCGTGGTCGCGGTCACCGGATTCAGCAACCTGGCCGTCAGTGCGATCCGATCGTTCATTCCCAGTAGCATCCGGATCATTGTCCAAATGACGGTCATCGCGTCTTTGGTGATCGTCGTGGACCAGTTCCTGAAAGCCTTTCTTTTCGACATCAGCAAACAACTTTCCGTCTTCGTCGGCTTGATCATCACCAACTGCATCGTGATGGGCCGTGCCGAGGGCTTTGCGATGAAGAATCCTGCGGGGATCAGTTTCTTGGACGGCATCGGCAACGGCCTGGGCTACGGCTTGGTGCTGGTCGTCGTCGCCTTCTTTCGTGAACTGTTCGGCAGCGGTTCCCTGTTCGGCGTGACGATCTTGGAACTCGACCGCAACGGCGGTTGGTACAACCCGAACAACCTGATGCTGCTGCCGCCCAGTGCGTTCTTTTTGATCGGATTCATGATCTGGGTCATCCGAGCGTTTCGACCCGAACAGATTGAAGAGGCCTAAGAGCAATGGAAAATTACCTAAGCATTTTTCTCAAAGCCGTTTTCGTCGAGAACTTGGCGTTGGCGTTCTTCTTGGGCATGTGCACGTTTTTGGCGGTCAGTAAGAACGTCAAGACCGCCCTCGGGTTGGGCGTCGCGGTGATCCTGATCGAAGCGATCACGGTGCCCGCCAATCAACTGATCTACGCTTTGATGTTGAAGAAGGGGGCGTTGACCTGGATCAACGACCTGGGCGTCAGCACCAGCCAGATCGATTTTGCGACCATCGACCTGACGTTTCTCTCGTTCATCAGCTACATCGGCGTGATCGCAGCGATGGTTCAGATCCTGGAAATGACGCTCGATCGCTTTTTTCCCGCCTTGTACAACGCGTTGGGAATTTTCCTGCCCTTGATCACAGTCAATTGCGCGATTCTGGGGGCTTCGTTGTTCATGCAGGAACGCAGCTACGACTTCGCCGAGTCTTGCGTCTACGGACTCGGGTGCGGCGTCGGCTGGGCCATCGCGATCGCGGCCTTGGCGGGGATACGTGAGAAAATGAAGTACAGCGACGTTCCACCGCCGCTTCGCGGTTTGGGCATCACGTTCATTACGGTTGGATTGATGGCCTTGGCGTTCATGTCGTTCAGCGGAATCCAACTTTGATTCGCGTGTCGCCGGCCTGTCACGGCGTGACGACGTTTGATTGATTTACGGATTGATTCCTCAACCTTTTCGAGTTTGTTTCGATGACAATTCTGTTCGGCGTCGCGATGTTCACTTTCGTCGTGGTCGCATTGGTGGCTTTGATTTTGGTGGCGAAAAGCCAGTTGGTCGCTTCGGGCCCCGTGAAGATCACCATCAATCACCAGAAGGAAATCGAGGTGCCCGCGGGCGGGAAACTGCTCGGGGCGTTGGCCGACGCCGGGATCTTCGTTTCCAGCGCCTGCGGCGGTGGCGGAACCTGTGCCCAGTGCAAAGTCAAGATTCACGAAGGCGGCGGTGAGATCCTTGCCACCGAAAAGGGGCACATCAGCAACCGCGAGGCAAAGGAAGGTGAGCGACTGAGTTGTCAAGTCGCGGTCAAACAAGACATGGACGTCGAAGTGCCCGCGGAAGCCTTCGAAACCAAGAAATGGGAATGCACGGTTCGCAGCAATCACAACGTCGCGACCTTCATCAAGGAATTCGTGTTGGAGTTGCCCGAGGGCGAAGAAGTCGATTTCCGCGCCGGCGGCTACATCCAAATCGAATGCCCGCCGCACGTCGCCGAGTATAAGAGTTTTGAAATCGAAGAAGAGTATCACCCGGACTGGGACAAGTTCAACGTTTGGCGATACGTTTCGAAAGTCGATGAATCGGTCGTGCGAGCTTATTCGATGGCAAATTACCCGGGCGAAAAAGGCATCATCATGCTGAACGTGCGGGTCGCCACGCCGCCGCCCCGTGGTCCCGAAGGCATCCCGCCGGGGAAAATGAGTAGCTACATTTTCAGCCTCAAGCCGGGCGACAAGGTGACGATCAGCGGGCCCTACGGCGAATTCTTCATCAAGGATTCGAAATCCGAAATGGTCTACATCGGGGGCGGTGCCGGCATGGCTCCGCTGCGAAGTCACATCTTTGAAT
Source organism: uncultured Pirellulaceae bacterium (assembly GCA_964453205.1). Lineage (GTDB taxonomy): Bacteria > Planctomycetota > Planctomycetia > Pirellulales > Pirellulaceae > Crateriforma. Next base: position 41,429 of record CAYVRC010000002.1, read on the forward strand.
TGTTCAAACGTCAAAAGACCGAACGCAAGGTGTCTTATTGGTACGGCGGACGCAGCATGCGGGAACTGTTCTACATCGAACACTTCCGTGAGATCGAAAAGGAATTCCCCAACTTCCAGTTCAACATCGCGTTGTCCGAACCGGCGCCCGAGGACAACTGGACCGGATACAAAGGCTTCATCCACCAGGTGTTGCTCGAAAATTATCTGTCCAAGCATCCGGCTCCCGAGGACATCGAGTACTACATTTGTGGGCCGCCGATGATGAACCAGGCGGTCTTCAAAATGTTGGACGACCTGGGCGTCGAACCGGAAAACATCGCCTATGACGATTTCGGCGGCTGATCCCGAACCGTCAACCGCCTTTGTGCGAAGAATTTTTATGAACGACCGGCAGACCCTTGCAACGCGAACGACGCTCATGTCGCTCGCGTTGTTTTGTTTTTTCTTCATCGCGTTATCATCCCAGACCGTCTCGTCTGAGGAACTGATGGAGTTTCGCGGTCAAACGATGGGCACGACGTATAGCGTCAAGGTGGCGCCGCCGCACGAATTGCCCGACGACGTGGCACTCGACATCGACGCCGAACTGAGGTCGGTCAACGACCAGATGTCGACATACCTGCGCAGCAGCGAGATTTCAAAGTTCAACGATTCGCCGTCGACGGATTGGTTCGACGTCAGTGCGGAAACTGCCCGGGTCGTCGCATTTGCCCAGCGGGTGTCCCGGGACACCGATGGAGCTTTCGACGTCACGGTCGGCCCGCTGGTCGACGCGTGGAGTTTCGGCCCGGCGCCACGAAGCCGGCGGGTTCCCAGCGACGCGAAGATCGATGACCTCAGGGGCCGAATCGGATACCAAAAGCTGAGCGTCCGCGAGGACCCCCCGGCGATCAAGAAAGCGACGCCTGAATTGCGGATTGATCTTTCGGCGATCGCCAAAGGTCATGGCGTGGACCGTGTCGTCGCGTTGTTGCTTCGCAGCGGTGCCGAGAACGTCTTCGTCGAAATCGGCGGCGAGGTCCGAGCGCTCGGGCAGAAACCCGAAGGCCCTTGGAAAGTCGGCATCCAAGACCCGGCGTTCGCCGAAAACCGACCCACGATCGCTTATCCTTTGGTCGACCGTAGCATCGCGACGTCCGGTGACTATCGCAATTTCTTTGAAATCGACGGCGTGCGTTACTCGCACACCATCGATCCGCGAACAGGCCGGCCGGTGACGCACGATTTGGCCTCCGTTTCCGTTTTGGCGGACACGTGCATGGCGGCGGACGCTTGGGCGACGGCGGTCAACGTTGTGGGGGCCGAGGAAGGCTTGCGATTGGCCGAGCGGAACGACTTGGACGCACTGGTTTTCCGGCAGACGCCGGACGGTTTCGCTTCCCAAGGCGTGGGCGTCTTGGCGGATTATCAGAACGAGGACGCGGAGCAGGCTCCGTTGGTTGACCGGAAAGACGCCTACCGTCAAATCTTGTCGCTGGCCTTCGTGAGCACGATCTTTCTGGGCATCGTAGTGACCGGAATGGCGGTCGGGGTGATGTTCGGTCGCAAGTCGATCGGCGGTTCTTGTGGCGGACTGGCTAACCAGCAAAACGAAGACGGTTCGACTAGCTGTTCGTTATGCAGCAACCCCAGTGACGCTTGCAAAGAACTGAGAGAGAAAATGGAGCAAAATCAGCCGGCGAAAACCTCTTAGCCGGAACGTCAAAGCGTCTCGGTGCCTCTCGGCTGACGTCGACGCGGACGCACGCGATGGTGTCGCCCATCGCCGGTCGCGGTTCAAAGATGGACCGGCAAGAACCGTTTCTGTTCATCATCCGCTTTGGCAGACGGGGGATCGATCCAGGCGACGTCGCCGCCGGATTCCATTTGTTCGGCGACCTTTGCACGGAAGGCCGGCACGATCTTGCCGAGTGCGGCGCGTTCATCGCTCGCTTCGATTTCGATGCCGTCCAGATTGGCGACGCGGGCAGTCACACCCGCTTTTGTTTTCTTGATGTACACCAAGCAACCGAAAGCCGGCGGCTTTTCGCCGATCGGAAGCTGCGGTGAGTCAGGGTTTGACATCGACATTCCTTACGAGTAACCGGAGGCCACGAACGACTCGGTCCGTTCCCGGCGGAGGGTCATGATAAGGCACACGAATCGCAACCGTCCAGCACGCGATTGTCCGGTCCGGCATCCGGGAACGTCGCTTTTGTCCGTCCTTCGAACCACCGGCAAAAAGCCTTTCAGGAATTCGCTTGCAGCAATTCCTTGACGTCAAGAAGTTGGACTTGGCGTCCGTCTTTGTGGGGGCTGTCGATGGCGACCAGGGTGCCGTCGTTGCTGCACCGGGGATGGGTGTCGCATCGCCATTCCCCGGTGTACTGAGGCGGTGACGGAAAGTGCCCGAGATCGAATCGCCGCCGCGACGGGGTGTGATACAAGTAAACCGTCTGCCGACGATCCGATTTGCCCGGGTAAGTGTCATTCAAGATCCAGTCGCCGTAGTCGCCTTGCAGGTAAGTGTTGTGGCCGTTGGACGACATGACGCCTTTGCCGACCGCGGTGATCCGTTTCGTCCTGTCGGTAAAGTCATAGAACCCGTCTTCCCTACCGATCGGCTTGGTCCACATCGTGACGACTTCATCGTCTTTCCAGATGAAGTGTGACGTTTTGCCTGACGGATCCAGTTCGTAAAGGTCTGACCCGTCGACGTCGGCGGTCAGCATTCGCGTGACGAAGCCGCCTTGGTACTGCAAGGTTTTCGGATCGAATTTCGGTCGATAGCGATGCAGCACGATGAAGCGGTTCCCCGACGGATTGATCAGCAGGTGATTGAAGTAGTGCCAGGCTTCCTCGTGCCGGCTGCCGTCATGCCAGGGGATCGCGGCGACATCGGCGAGCGAGAGGATCAGTTTGCTTTCGCCGGTCAGCAGATCGATTCGCCAAATTCCGCTGTCCGCCGGCGCGCGTTCGCCGACGTGCGGGTCCGCCAATCCGTCGTAGCCGTAACCGGGACGCAGGTTGTCGATGCGCCGAAAGTCGGCCGAAAGCGCGAAACGGCCGTCGTCGCTGATCGTGTAGATCGGTCGATCGATCGTCGTCGTCTTGCCGGCGGCCAGATCGTGCAGACGGCAGACGAACCGGTCGCCTTGGCGGTCGTTCCACAGCACTCGTCGGCCGTCTTTGCCGATCCATTGCAGCATGCACCCTTGTTGCCACCCCCAGGCGGCGCTGCGGCCGATCGGATGCCAAGAATCTCCGTCGGCCGTGTCGACGTAACCCACCGCGATCGAATCTCCGTCGCGTGGCGACCGCCCTTCGAAATCGACTTCGTTGGAAAGAACCTTGGACCCGGTCGGATCGAACTCTCGCTTGTCGTAGTAGCCGAACCAGTGGTGCCGCGGACCGTGCGTGATCGCCCGCGTCGGCACGAAGGTCTCCAGGGGACCGACGACGGGCGACGGGGCGGACTGATCCGCGTGTGCCGACGAACCGGGGCGGAACAAAGTGGCGGACGAGGCAGCGGCAGACAGCGCGGCGGTGCCGGAAAGACCGTGAAAGGCACGGCGGGACAGCGACATGGGGGGAACTCCGACGAAGATTGGGTCCGGGCGATCCCCAATGTAGACGAAAAACCGTGTCGAAAAGACATGCGATTTCCGCAGGAACCGCGAATCAGCGGCGTTGTTCGCGGTAGGTCGTGAAGCTCAGGAAGACCAGAATCAGGCCGAATACGGAAAAAGCGATGTCCATCAACAGGCTGGCGTAGCCCATCGGCGCGACATCGGCCATCCCGGCCATGCCCAAGATCGCGTCGGCTCCGAACAGGACCACCACCAAGATCGACGCCACAAGGCTGATTAGACAGAGAGCCTTGGGCATCAACGAACCTCACGGCGGAAGCGGAACACGGAGCGAAACACAGATAGTACGGCAAAAGGGCGTGCTCCGGACGCGAAAACGTCCGCCGCACCAGCCAGAGTATAGTTACGACGAATGCAATTTCCCAAGCCTAGGTCGGGTCGCCATGGGAGCGAACTTTTTCGAACCCGGTGACTGTAAGGATTGCACCGAAAGTGCGATGTTAATCAGAAGCCGCCCGATTTTCTTTGCCACCCGATCGAGAGCTTTCCCATGACGCTTTCCGCCGCCGCCGACCCGTCGCAGGGGCCACCGATCGACCGGGATCCGTGGTCTTGGTGGCGTCGGCAGATGCCGGTGACCGCGAAATGGGCGTATCTGGACCACGCCGCGGTCGCCCCGCTGCCGGTCCCGGCGGTTCAGGCGATCAGTGAATTTCAGCGTCAGGCCAGCGAGGAGGGTGACACGGTGTGGCCCGAGTGGAGCCGACGTGTCGAGACGCTCCGGGCTCAGTTCGCCGCTTTGGTGGGGGCGGAGACTGATGAGATTTGTTTGATGCCCAACACCACGGCCGGCGTCAACTTGGTCGCCGAGGGCTTTCCCTGGAGCCCTGGCGACAGCGTCGTCGTGCCCGAAGGCGAATTTCCCAGCAACCTGTTCCCCTGGCTGAACCAAGAATCCAAAGGCGTCGACGTCCGCATCGTGCCGCGACGCGACGGCGCGGTCGACCTGGACGACTTGTTCGACGCGGTCGACGAATCGACCAGGATCATCTCGGCCAGTTGGGTCGGCTACTCCAGCGGCTACCGGATCGACCTGAACGAATTGGTCGATCGCGCCCACCGCCGCGGCGTGTTGGTTTTCGTCGACGCCATCCAAGGTTTGGGCATGTACCCCTTGGACGTCAATGAAACTCCGGTCGATTTCTTGGCCGCCGACGGTCACAAATGGCTCCTCGGTCCCGAGGGGGCCGGGATGGCGATGATTCGCCGCGAGCACGTGGGGCTGCTGCGTTGTGCGTCGGTGGGTTGGAACAGCGTCAAAGCGTCACATCAGTTTTCCGGAGCCGAGTTCGACCTTCGCGACACGGCGGCTCGCTACGAAGGCGGATCGGCCAACATGATCGGCATGGCGGCCTTGTCGGCCAGCGTCGGAATGTTCTTGGACATCCGTCGCACCCACGGCGAAGCGGCGATCGCCGAGCGAATCCTGGCGCAGGCGAATTTCTTGGTCGATCAGCTTCGCCGACGCGACTTGGTCACCCGATTTCCGGAGCGGGCCGAACACCAAAGCGGCATCGTCACGTTCATGTCGCCGGGAGCCGATCCGGCGGCGATTCGCACCGCCGCGCTGGAGCAAGGCATCGTCGTTTCGTGCCGCGGCGGCGGCGTCCGCGCCAGTCTCCACGTGTACAACACCCAAGACGAACTGACACGCTTGGCCGATGTGGCCGTCGGTGTTCGTTAGACTGCTGCACATGACGTCGCACTGCCGCGTCGTTGCCCTCGTCCCCTTCGTCTGTCTCGATTGCCATGACTTCGCATCGCACCGCGGTCTACACCGGTTCCTTCGACCCGATCACGTTGGGGCATTTGCACGTGATCCATCGCGCCAGCGGATTGTTCGAGCACTTGGTCGTCGGCATCGGCATCAACGCGGACAAGCGGCCGCTGTTTTCGATCGACGAACGTGTCGAACTGGTCCAGTCGGTCACCGGCGACGTGCCCAACGTCAGCGTTCAGACGTTTGACGGGCTGGCCGTTGATTTCGTCCGTCAGCAAAATGCCCAAGTCATGGTCCGCGGCATTCGTCCTCTGACCGACATCGCTGGCGAATTCACCATGCTCATGGCGAATCGCCAGTTGGACGCGGAAATCGAAACGGTGTTCTTGATGGCCGACGAACGTTTCGCGCACATCAGCAGTTCGCTGCTGAAGCAGATCGCGATGGTCAGCGACGACGACGAACGCTTGGCAAAATTCGTCCCGCGAGAATTGATCAGCCGACTGCGGGACCGCCTACGCTGCCCGGCCTAGCCGGACGCTCCGGGCCGGACCGGTCGGACTGTCAGGCGGCACGACCTTTCCGCCGATCGTCCGCCGAAACGATGGCACCGGGAACCCCGATGGCACCGGGCACCCCGACCGGATCGGTCGCCCGTCGGCGTTCGCGTGGCGTTTCGGGAGCCAGTTTGTCGAACACGCTTCCCAGCCAACTCGGGCTGAAGCAAACGTAGCCCCACAACAATCCGAGCGCCAGGCCGCCCACCAGATCGGTCAAGAAATGCGATCCGTCGGACAACTGTTGCAGGAGCTGACCGGTACAAATGATGACGAACAGTGCCCGTCCACGCGGCAACATCACCCACAAGCCGACCACCAGGGCCGTCGCCGTGGCGACTTTGCCGCTCGGGAACGAACGGGTCTGCGCGGCAAACGTGGCCACCAAATCCAAGTCCCAGTCGAAGTCCCAAAGCCACGCGGAATCCATCGTCGCCAAGTCAAGATTCAAGGCGATCGGCTTGGGCCGCAGCACGAAAAGTTTGGCCATCAGGGCCACCGACCCGCCGCCCAACGCCAGCGTCGCGATCCGTGGCACCTGCCATCGACGACGCGGAGCCATCAGGATGATCCCGACCAACACCAAAAACACGCCCATCCCGTTGGAAAACACCATCGTCAGATCGAGAGCGCTGGTGACCTCGTTGGAAAACGGGTGCGCGGCGAACCAACGCGCGATCGGCACGTCGACCAGCGTCAGCAGCGGCACCATCAAGAACGCAAACGCCGACAGCCACAACAACGTCGTGGGCCGATAAAGCGTCAGATCCAGAGCGTCGGCGCTGGGACGCAGCGATCGCCCGGCCGTCATTCGCCACGACGACTTGGTGCGTTCCTGAGGTAATTCGGGATCGGTTGTGCTTGAAAATCGCCGCTGCATCGGATTCATTCCTGCTGCCGAAGCTGACTGGGAGAAGTGCCGCGGAGGGTATCGAATCGGACCGGTTCGCGAAAAGCCCGGTTCGCGAAAAGCCCGGTTCGCGAAAAGCCCGGTTCTGAACAGACCCGGTTCTGAACAGACCCGGTTCGCGAGAAAGGCACCGGCCGTGCTTTGTCAGTCACGCGCCGTGCCCGCCCGCGCTCACCGAACGTTCAAGCCCTGCCGACCCACGAAGTCAACTCAAGAGCCAGAAGAAACGTCAAAAGCCCGCGATCCCCGCGGGCCCACGACGGCTTGAGCAGATTCAAACCGCCTGCATGACGTCGATTTCCTTGGCCAGACGTTTTCTCGCGACGTGCAGCCGACGCTTGATCGTTCCGACCGGCGCGGCGAACGCATCGCTCATCTCGATCAAGGTTTGGCCGTTCAAGTAAAACGCGTTCAACGTTTGCTGATCCAGGTGGCTGAGCCGACCGATGCCGTCTCGCACGGCCGCGGCCTGTTCACGATCCGCCGCGTAATAGTCGGGGGTTTCACCGCGCGAGTGGGTCGCTTCCAACGTCTCGGGATCGCACGCGACCGCGCCGCGAGTTCGTGTCATGCGGTTGATCGCCATGCGATGCACGATCTGACGCAACCATCCGCCGAAGGCTTCGGGGACACGCAGTTGCTGAATCTTTTGCATCGCTTGGACGAACACGTCTTGCGCCAATTCCTCCGCTTCGTCGCTGTTGCGGACACGACGCATCGCCAAAGCGACGATGCCGCCACGGTAACGCTGAAACAATTCGCCGAAGGCGTCCGAATCGCCTTGCTGAGCCGAGACGACCAGTTCCGCCACGGTGTTGGCGGCTAATGACTTCGCCAGAGTCGACGTCGCGCCCATTTGTCGGGTTGAATTCATCACGGAGGGACCTCCTGTTTGTTCCACCGATGTTTCACGACGCCGATTCGAGGATCGACGCGAGAAGCCATCGGTGTTCGACGATCCGTTCGTTCGGCCGCCGAGGTTTGCTGTTCGATGTTTGGTCGATTCGGCTTGTCGAAACGGGTCGTGCCGGCCGGCGGCGTGATCCCGGGATCGATAGCGAATGCGAAGCGTTGCTTCTCTGGCAAAGGTCTTTCCGGCTGCCGGCTGAATCGCGGGCGAGCACGGCGGCCCGGCAACGAATCAGCAAAACGCCTGACCGAATCTCACGACGTCGCGTCGCGATTCTTCGGCCCGAAAGCCCTCCACGGAAAATCCCAGCTCGGCAGCGGTTCCGGGCACCGGAGCGCCCGAACCGATTCAGCCTCTGGAACGGCGTCCCACCGGGCGTTTCGCCCGACAAGTCACGGGCACCAGCAGGGGCTGGCCCGGTAAACCTGTCGGCGGCATGCCCGACATCAGGTCGCGTCGCTGACGGCCGTGCAGCGAACCGGTCCGGTCGCCGCCGGACCCGAACGAAACAAGGGACCCGAGTCGCCACTGCCAATGAGAATGCGGCCGTCGATACGACGGTGTCTGGGCGGCCGAAAAGGCGTCGGCAAACGTGGCGGCGACGTGGATCCGACGGGCTTCGACGATGGCGAAGACGCGGTTGACGACGGCGACGATTTGTTCAAAACGCATTTCAAACCTCCCGGCACCGGTTCACGGCGGCGCGGCAGCAAACGAAAATGATGAAAAACAGATGTGGTTGTCTAACCGCATCGACAGGTGAAGATTATCCGTTGCGGCGACCGAAGGCCAGAAAAAAAGCGTCCGGTTTCCCCGCATCCCCCACCGAGGTGACCGAAAAGACAGCCCCGGTGACGCCAGGTTCACGCTAAAAAGCCGAAAAACAATTTTCTTTCCGATTCCAGGTTTCGACGATCGACACCGCCCCGGCCGCAACGATGTTTCGCTTCTTGCCACGGATCGCCCGCCGGGCCGGATCGACGGTGCGGCAGGCTGCCGGCGGTTTGGCCGATCTGGTGCTGCCGCCGACTTGTCCGTTGTGTTCGCACAGCATCGCGTCGGGCCGAGTTTTCTGCGGGGCTTGTTTGTCCGAATTGCTGTTCAGCCGCCGATTCATGGAAAACGCCTGCCGGCGGTGCGGGCGACCGGCCGTGAGAACGGGCGTCGGTGTTTCGACGGATGAAGATTCGACGCGTCCGGATTGTTGCCCGACCTGCGAATCGGCGAAGTCCTGGCACATCGATCAAACCATCGCCACGCTGGCCTACGAAGGCCGTGTGCGTGAAGCCATCGTGGCAGCCAAATTCGCATCGGCCGCCCCCCTGGCACACGGCCTGACGCGGATCTGCTGGCCGTTCATCGCCCGGCGACTTTCGCAGCCCTGGCCGGACGATCGTCCCCCCGACGTGGTGACGTTTGTGCCTTCGTTTTGGACCCGGCGGATGAACCGTGGCGGCTGTTCGGCGGAAATTTTCGCGCAGGGGATGGCGGAATGGGCAAAGGCTGGAAATCTGAATTTGCGTTTCGAACCGATCCTGCGGGCGCGGCGAAGGATCGCCAAGCAAGCTTGGCTGCGGGACGCGGAGCGAATTTCCAACGTCCAGGATGCCTTTGGCCTTAGAAAAAGCTATGCTCGCTTGGCGGGGCGGCACGTCCTGGTCGTCGACGACGTGATGACGTCCGGGGCGACGACCAACGAAGTGGCGCGAGTGCTGCGGCAGGCGGGTGCCCGGCACGTCAGCGTCGCCGTGGTCGCGCGGGCCATCCCGCATTGATCATCGGCCGTCGTGGACGGCCATCCCGGTGCCGCCGGCTACCCGATACGCGGGCCTCGAAGCGGTACGCATTCGTCTTTGAACCGAGTTGATGACCAACGATCCCAACCCAGTCGATCCCGAATCAGCCGATCCCTCGCCGGTCGACGCTCTGACGGCCCAGGTTCGCGGCACCGCCAAGCCCGAGCGGGGAACCTTTCGCCGGGCGATCCTGCGCGGATTGGGCGTGGTGCTGCCGCCGTTGCTGACGATCGTCGTGCTGATCTGGGCTTGGAACGCGATCGAAAACTACGTGCTCAAACCGGTCGAGAGCGGAATCCGTCACGCCATCGTGTGGGCCATCAGTGACACCCTCTCCGAAGCACCCGCCGGATCGCAGGCTTCGACGCCGAGCGGACGTCGCCTGGACGGCTTTTTTTACAAAGGCACCGACTACGTCCCCGGTCCCAACGGCCGTCGTTTCATTCCCAACTATGTCAAGAAAGAAGTCGACGACAACGCGGACTATTTCGGTCCCTACACGCCCGCCCCGGCCAGCGCGTCGGCTTATTGGCATCGCTACGTCGAACTGACCTACATGCCGCGGACGATCGTCGTCCCGGTGTTCTTGATCTTGTTCCTGACGGCGTTGTTCTTCTTGGGCCGTATCTTCACCGGCGGCCTGGGACGCTGGTTCGTGACCAGCTTCGACGCGGCGATCTTGCGAATCCCGATCGTCAACAAGGTCTACGGCAGCGTCAAGCAAATCACCGATTTCGCCTTCGAGGAGCGGGAGATCGAATTCAACCGCGTCGTCGCGATCCAATATCCCCGCGAAGGCATCTGGTCGCTGGGGTTCGTGACCGGCAACAGCATGCGGGAAATCAGCGAAGCCGCCGGCGAAGAAATGCTCAGCGTCTTGATGCCGACCAGCCCGATGCCGATGACCGGATTCACCGTGACGGTGCGTCGCCGTGAAGCGATCGACCTGAACTTGACGATCGACGAGGCCATCCAGTTCATCGTCAGTTGCGGCGTCGTGGTCCCACCGCAGCAACGCATCGACGTCATCGTGCCGGCCGGACCGACCACGTCCGCCGTCCCCGCCGCGGCCCCATCGGCCGCCGACGACGGCGGTTCGTCAAAAGTCGCCCGTTGACACCCGGTTCACTCTCCCGTCTTTCGTCGCCGCGGGGATCATTCTTCACGTCAAGGCATTTGCGTTTCGGAACAATTATTCCCAGAGCCCGCAGGCTTGGCGATGAAAGATCGGGGTAGAAAATTTGAACTTCCCGTCAAGACTTGTCGGCATTGTGGGCGTCCGTTTCGCTGGCGAAAAAAGTGGAAGCGCGACTGGGATCGGGTCCGCTATTGTAGTGAGCGTTGTCGACGCGCCGCGTCGGTCGGCCCGGACAATCCTCCGTCGCCGGCATGAACTCAAGTCGCCGTTGTCGTCGGATCCATGACCACCACCGCCACCGGAGACGTTTTCGGCGTCGACGCCCGATCATCGATCCGGCAAAGCTCGGCAACGCCGCAGAACCCCGCCACCGATCGCGTCGTCAGCATCGACGTTTTTCGGGGCATGGTGATGTTCTTGATGCTGGCCGAGCTGATGCATCTGGACGGCTTGGGCGAAAAATTCCCCGAGTCGGGTTTCTTGGCGTGGTTGAGCTTTCACACGTCGCACGTGGCTTGGGAAGGCTGTTCGCTGCACGATTTGATTCGCACTCGGTTACGCCCTTTCCTGGACCGACGTCTGTCCGGCGGTCAAACGCATTTGGACGCCGTCGTGGACCTTGGTCAGTGGCGGTTGGTGCTTCGTTTGGCTGGCATCGCTGCACTGGATCTGCGACGTCCGACGCCGGCAGACCTGGGCGTTCCCGTTCCTCGTGATCGGAGCCAATTCGATTTTGATTTACGTGCTCAGCTGGACGGTTGCCGATCCGTTGCGGGAAATGCGGTATCGACATTTCGGGCGAGAACCGTTTCAAATGCTCGGCACCGAGTTCACGACGACCTTGTCCGGTGCCGCCGTGATGCTGATCCTTTTTTATGGCCTGCTGTGGCTGTATCGCCGCAAAGTTTTTATCAAGATCTAGTCCGCCGAGGCGGATCGCCGGCAGAAGCCGTCGCGATACAGAACGGTTAAGCTGAGAAAAATCGGACAGGACGGTCGGAAAGAAAACAGGGTCGCAAAGCGTACAAGGTGAATTGGGATGACGAAGGCAAAAAACGTATTGGGTGGTGAATTGCAGACGTGCAGCACCGATCCGATGACCGGTTTCTATCGCGACGGGTGCTGCAACACGGGCGGACAAGACCACGGTTTGCATGTGGTGTGCGCCCGGATGACGAGTGAGTTTCTGGAATTCAGTCGTGACCGCGGCAACGATCTGATCACGCCGAACCCGCTGTTCGCCTTTCCGGGACTCAAGCCGGGTGACCGTTGGTGCTTGTGCGCGGCACGTTGGAAAGAGGCTTTCGACGCGGGCATGGCCCCCGACGTCGTGCTGGCCGCGACGCACGTCTCGGCGCTGGAATACGCCAGTCTGGAAGAACTGCAGGCTCACGCGGTGGACGAAGCCTAGCGGGATTCCGGCCGGCGCGTGCATCATTCTCAGAACCGAAGCAATCGTCATCCTCGTCGATTCGCCGGCGTTTTTTTCCACCGCCGGAGGCTTCGCCGCCATCGAATCGGGTGTTCATCTGATCGCCGATTATTCTGTCTAGCCGGTCGATCGACCGGATCTGCCCCCTTTTTTGCTGCTGATGTTCGTGCGGAACGAAACGTTGAATTCGTCGTCTTCCCCTTCCGAATCCAGAGAATCCGTGGTGTTGCCGGGGCAGGCGGCGAACTCCGGGGCGGCGGACGAAAGCGACGTTTCGGCCGGACAAGGCCGCGTGCATCAGCTCGCCGCGGGCAGTGTCAACGGGGACGCCTTTCTACGCGACTTGGCCGGAGACCTGTTGCAACAATTCGACGCCGCGGTGGTTGCCGTGAAAGCACCGAACTGGCCCGCGGCGATGATGCTGGTCCGTGACGAAGCGACGTCGACCGCCATCGATCGGGACAGCATTCGGTCGTTACTCGATTCCGCCCAATCCACGCCCATCGCTTGCACGATTCCCGCGGGCGAAGCGTCGACCCGAGGCTTGCGCGTCGAATTGTCGCCGACGCCTTTTCGTGCCGCCGTGCTCTTGATTTATCCGGTCTCGGTTCAAGGCCCGTCGTCGCAGCAGCAGATACTCGCTTTGCAGAATCTGAATCGATACGCCGCGACCAGTCGACCTTACCTGCAAGCGTACGCCGAGACGGAACAGGCGGCTGCACCGGAGCCGTCGTCGGAGCAAGCCGTTCCTCCGCGCCACGTCACGACGTTAACGACCGCGGGTGCAAATCTCTTCACGCCGGAGATCGAAGCGGAACGTGTTTCGTTGAGGGGCCTGCACCGCGATCTTGACCTGACCGGAACGGCTTACCGGATCGTCAACGAGTCGCGTCGTTTGATCGGCTGTGACCGGGTGACGTTGTTGTTGCCCAAGGGGAACCGTCTCGGGGTCAAAGCGATCAGCGGGGTCGCCGTCGTCGACCCCCGCAGCAACTCCGTCACGGCGTTGCAGCGGATGACCCGCTGTGCCGTCGTGATGGCGCGGCCGCTGGTCTTGCCCGGCGGCGATGGGCTGCCGCCACAAATCCGAATGCCCCTGGACGAATACCTGGACGAATCGGGAGTCACTTCCTGCGTCCTGGTGCCCCTGTACGGGCCCGATCGCATCGGTCGTCGCGGCCACGACGATCTGGACGACGGCCGACAAGATGACTTCGATCCGTTCGACAGTCACGGCGAAATGCTCGGCGTGATGGTCTTGGAATACTTCGACGGTCACGGTCCGTTGTCGGTCGACCGGCGGATGCGTTTGGTCGCGTCGGAAGCCGCGATCGCGCTTCGCAACAGTTTGGAACACCAACGCGTCTTCGGATTGCCGGTTTTGAAAGCGATCGGCGGCCTCGGTCGCCGCGGGAGCCGAATCTGGTGGCTGACCGGATTCCTGGTCGCGGCGGCTTGCCTGGTCGCATCGCTGCTGATTCGGGTCGATCACCGGGTCATCGCGACCGGACAAGCCCAACCCCAAGTTCGTCGTCAGGTCTTTGCCGGCATCGACGGAGTGGTCAAAGAATTGTTGGTCCGCGACGGCGACCGCGTTCGTGCAGGTGACGCGTTGATTCGACTGGAGAACGCCGATCTGGAAACCAAATTGCAAGACCTGTCCGGGCAACTGCAAACGGCTACGCAGCGACTCCGTTCACTCCAGTCGATGCGTTTGGGAAATCGATCCGACGTGTCCGCCGAAGCCCGATTGGCGATGGAGGAGCGTCAACTGATCAGCGAACTGGAGGGCCTGCGATCGCAACAGTCGCTGCTGAGGGACCAGCAGGCCGAGTTGACCGTCCCCAGCCCCATCGACGGTCGCGTGGTCGCTTGGCAATTGACCGAACGATTGTCCGACCGCCCCGTTTCGCGTGGTAACGCGTTACTGACTGTCGTCGATGAATCCGGACCTTGGGAATTGTCGCTCGTGATTCCTGACGCCGACGCCGGCCCGGTTTTGGAAGCGGCCAAGCGGCGCGGCACCCTGCCGATCCGATTCGCGATCGCCACCGAGCCGCAATCGTCGTTCGATGCATCGCTTCGTTCCTTGTCGACGGCGACGCGTTTGGACGAGACGGGGCAATACGTGATCGACGCGACCGCCGACATCGATGTTTCGCCGGACGCCCCGGCGACGACTCGCTGGCAAGGCGGCGAAACGACCATCGGTGCCGACGTGACCGCACGGATCGCTTGTGATCGACGATCGTTGGCGGCCAGTTGGTTCAGCGACGTCGTCGATTTTGTTCATCGAAACGTCTTGTTCTATTTTCGATAGCGGATCGACGCGTGGCCCATTGCTTGCATGTTCGCTGTCGACCGGACCTTCGTTTCGTGCAGACGAGGCACGCCCGCGAATCGGCGATCGTGGCCAAAGACCCGGTGTCGCTGAAGTATCACCGGATGCGACCGGACGAGTACTTTGTGCTTCGCCAATTGGAATCCGTGTCCAGCCTGAAGGAGCTTCGCGAAAGATACGAAGGCCGCTACGCGCCCGACCGCGTCACCGAAGCTCAGCTGAATCAATTGTTGTTTCGTTTTCACCAAAACGGTCTTGTGATTTCCGACGCGACGGGACAGGGCGACCGGTTGGACGACCGCCGTCGCAAAGATCGTTGGGATCGCTGGAAGCAACGCCTCTCGGGGATCCTGTTCATTCGGTTTCCCGGCGTCGATCCGGAACCGCTGCTGGGCCGGCTGTATCCGTTTTGCCGGCCTTGGCTGGGACGAACCGGGGCGGCGATTGCGCTGACCGTCCTGGCGCTAGCCGCGGTTTTGTTTTTAGGGAACTGGGACCGGTTCGCCGCCGAGTTTCCGCAGATGGAGTCTTGGATTCGTTGGGAAGCGGTGCTGGTATTGGCCTGCGTGATCGGCCTGACCAAAGTCTGTCACGAACTCGGGCACGCGATCGCTTGCAAGCACTTCGGCGGAGAGTGTCACCAGATCGGACCGATGTTGTTGGTGTTCACGCCGGCACTGTACTGCGATACGACGGATTCGTGGATGATGGTCAACCGCTTTCACCGGGCGATGGTCGGTTTGGCGGGCATTGCCGTGGAGGTTTGCTTGGCCGCCGTCGCCACGATCGTGTGGTCGATGACCGGTCCCGGAACGACTCATTACGCCGCGATGAACGTGATGCTGGTGTGTAGCGTCAGCACCGTTTTGTTCAACGCCAATCCTTTGTTGCGGTACGACGGTTACTACGTCCTGTCGGACCTTTGGGACGTGCCGAATTTGGGCGAAAGGTCTCGCAAGACTTTGGCGTCGACGGTGGCCCGATTGGCTTTCGGGGTCAAAGAAGAGGGGCCGGATCAGGATTCCGCACGATTCAAAGCCGGACTGCTGACTTATGCGATCGCGTCGTTCGTGTATCGCTGGGCTTTGACGTTGGTGATCTTGTGGTTCGTCTCCGTGGCGTTGCGGCCGTACCGCTTGGAATCGCTCGGACGAATGATCGTCTTGTTTGCCGCCGGCGGAATGCTGGCCGCTTTGTTGCGAGGTCCGATTCAGTTTTTGAAGAACCCGTCCAAGAGGCATCGGATGAAGATGAGACGTTTGACGTTGACGATGGTCGTCCTGGGTCTGGTCATGGCGTCGGCCTTTGTGCCTTATCGATCGACCGTGACGGCGGACGGGCGGATCACCCCACGCAACGAAGTCCGTGTCTATGTCGCCACCGCGGGCGACTTGGACGACTTGCGTGTCGCACCGGGTGACGCTGTGCAAAGGGATCAGACCCTTGCGGTGCTTTCCAATCCCGATCGGGCGTTCGAAAGACTGGTTGCCGAAAGTCGTGTGGCGACGCAGGAGGCGGTCGTCGACTCGCTCCAGACGGCTCGCTTGGAAACGTCGGAGGCGGCGGATCAACTGCCCGCCGCGTTGTCGCTGCTGGAAGACCTGCAAGCCCAAGCCGAGCGAGCCAGGCAACGCGTCGAGGCTTTGAAAATCAAGGCACCCGTCGCCGGCTCGGTGCTGGCGGCACCTCGTCAAGAAAAGGCCGCCGACCCGATGCGGTTGGTCACCTGGTCGGGTGAACCGACGGCCGGCGAGAATCTCGGCTGTACCTTGGAAAGCGGCACCGAGCTGCTGAGCTTGGCCGACGCCGACCAGTGGAACGCGATGCTGGTGTTGGACCAAAGCGACGTGATTCGTATCGCCATGGACGCACACGTCAAGGTGTTCCTCGACGCGGCTCCCGGCATCACGATTTCCGGGAAGGTCGCGGGCATCGCGAGGTCACGGTGGAATCCGGAACAAAACGCCGATCGACGCGACAACCCCGAAGCGGCGCGACGCAACGCGCCGTTGTCGACTTCCTACACCGTCCGCGTCGAACTCGACGACGCCCCGATTCAACCGGTGACCGGCGCGATAGCCGTCGCCAAGATCCAAGCCGACGAAGTCTCTTTGGCCGGCCGGTTGTTCCATCACCTGAGTCGGATGTTTCGGTTCCGGTAACGTCGTCGGGGCCGAGCGGTCCGGCCGAGAAACATCAGCGGACGGTTGTCGTCGTTGCGGGGCCGTGAATCGGCCGGCGAATCGACCGATGCCCGATTCAGGGGCGCTGCCTCGCGGCGCGGCGGTTGAACCAGCGTGCGTACTCCGGACGCTGTTTCCAGGCTTCCAGGAACGTTTGGTACTCGGGTCGGGTGTGCCAAAACTGGCTTTGCGGTTCGCCGGGGTTGATCCGTCGATCAGGATAATCCATGCCCGCGATGCTCTGTTGTACCGTCTGATTCCAATCGATTAGTTCCTTCATCAAGCGTTTCGCGTCCTCGGGACGCTCGCCGACCAGATCGTTCGTTTCGGAAAGATCGTTTGCCAAATCGTAGAGTTCGAATTTGCCGGTCCGGATGTCGGTCGTCAGCAACTTCATGTCACCCTCGATCACCGCCAATCGTCCTTCGTGACGAAAGTGCAGCGGTCGTGTCCGCCCGGCGGGTGTTTCGCCGGCAATGACTTGCTCGATCACGGGCATCAAGCTGACCCCATCGAGGGGTCGCTCAGGGATCAGCTCGTTCAGCGCCAAGGCGTCCAAGACGGTGGGCAGGATATCGACCGTTCCGGCGCGGGAGTCCACGACGGCCGGTGACTTGATTCTGTCGGGCCATTCCAACACCGCGGGGACCAGCAGACCGCCTTCGTAGATCGTTCCCTTGCTGCCTCGCAGCGGCGCGACCGCCGAGGGTCGGATGTTTCCCAAACCGCCGTTGTCGCTGCAAAACCAGAGCAGCGTGTCGTCGGCGATCGATAACTCTCGCAAGCCTTTTCGCAACGTGCCCAGGCTGCGGTCCATCGCCACCAGTTCGCCGTAGTGTTGCTTCGACGTTTCGTCCAGTTCCTCGAATTCAGTGACGTCCCGGTCGGCGGCGACGAAGGGATCGTGCGGGCTGCCGTACCAGATCACGGCCAAGAACGGTTGACCGGCTTTGGCCTGTCTGGCCACGAACTTCATCGCCTCGTCGACCACGACTTCGGACGAATCGCCTTCGAATTCGACGAAGCGACCGCGATCGCTGAGCAACGGATCTCGATCGAAATAGTTGGTCACCGAAAGCCATTGATCGAAACCGAAATGCCCGGGGTGATGCGAATCGGTGTGCAAAACCGGAACGCCGGGACCACGCAGTCCGTTCAAATGCCACTTGCCGAAATGCCCGGTCGTGTAGCCGGCCTTCTTTAACAGTTGGGCCAAGGTGGTTTCTTGACGTCGCAACGCGTAGCCGTGACTGAGCACCCCCGTGCGATCGTTGCTGCGGCCGGTCAGGACACTCGCCCGCGTCGGCGAGCAGACGGGCGCGGCTGCGTAAAAGCGGTCGAAACGAATTCCGCTGTCGCTCATCGCGTCGATCGCCGGCGTCTCGAGAATCGGATGATTCCGATAACCCGTTTGTGCCCATCCCATGTCATCGGCCATGACCAAGATGACATTCGGGCGATCAGGATCGGCGAGACATCGCGGGGGGGCGGCGAACGATCCGCCGGAGATCACGGCCAGCCAGCCGACCAGGGCCGGCCAGGTTTTGTGGAACATCTTCATCGATCCCTTTCAAGGAACATCACCAACTACCGAGCGGACAACTACCGAGCGGACAACGAGTGTCCGGTCCGGACGGCACGCAGGCCGGTGAGCCGAAGGTTTCGGCTCGGACTTTGCGTGCATCCATTGTTGACGCGGTGAAGCCGGATCGATAGTCCGGCGGTCGCTCAGATCCCCAGGGAAGACAGCATGTCAGCGAACTGACCGGCGGTGCGCGTCAATCCGGGATGGTCGTCGGAGAAACGCTCGGTCGTGTCCCTGAAACGTTTGGCCAGCGTCGCCGAGCTCGTGTCGAACCGATCCAAGCTCGCCTGGATTTCGGCGACCGCCGCGATCAGTTGCTCTCGCTCTTGGTCATCAACGTCGCGTAAATCTTGAAGCTGTTCGTGCAACTCATTGAGAGTTTCTGTTAACGGTTCTGACATGACAAAGTCCTTCGCCAAAATTCGCGCGCCCCGGTGACGACGGGGCACTGGGACGCGGGAAATGCAACTGCCGTGCCAGCACAAAAACGCAATCTTTTGGCCGGGGCGGGCCGACGTGGGTGTGTCGCGAGGGGACATTCGAGCCGTGCGGCGGTGCACAGCGTCCGATGCCGCCCAGGGGCTTTTCGTCACGGGATCGTTTAAACTACGGCCTTCGGCATTGAACATGCATTCCGCGCGAGATGCCTGCCGTTTTCTCTTCAAAGCAAGGTGTGATTTTGGCCGCCCCCTCGACGATCGAGTTACCCGTTTCGGGCATGTCTTGCGTCGGCTGTGCCAAGTCGATCGAAGCGTCGTTGTCGGCCCAAACCGGCGTGCATTCCGCCTCGGTCAGTTTTCCGAACGAATCCGTGTCGGTGACGTTCGATCCCGCGATCGCCTCGCGTGATGCGGTGATCCAGACGATTCGCCGAAGCGGTTTTCAGGTCGTTCAGGCGACCGCTGGTCAGTCGCTTTCCGAAGCGGCGGCAACTTCGCGACAGTCGGAGATCACCGCGCAGTGGCGACGCCTGATCATCGGCGCCGTGCTGACGATTCCGCTGTTCGTGCTTTCGATGGGTCGCGATTTCGGTCTGTGGGGCGTCTGGGCGCACGCCACTTGGGTCAACGTTTTGATGTTCGCCCTGGCGACTCCGGTGCAGTTTTACGTCGGTTGGCCCTACTACACGGCCGCGATCGGGTCGTTGCGGCGACGTTTCGCCAACATGGACGTCTTGGTGTCGCTGGGTTCCTCGGCGGCTTACTTTTACAGCGTTTGGGTGATGATCTCTTTGGCGATGGGCAGCCGAACGTGGGGGGATCACGTTTACTTTGAAACCTCCGCGACCATCATCGTCTTGATCTTGTTGGGCAGGATCATCGAACGCCGTGCGCACGGTCGCACCGGAGCAGCGATCGAATCACTCTTGGGATTGCAAGCGAAAACCGCCAACGTGCGTCGCGATGGCGAATGGGTTGCCACGAATTTGGATGACTTGGTCGTCGGTGATCAAGTCATCGTCCGGCCGGGCGAAAAGATTCCGGTCGACGGCGTCGTGATCGACGGGGATTCGTCGGTCGACGAAAGCATGTTGACGGGGGAAAGCGTACCGGTCGAAAAGGCGGTCGGCTCGGAAGTCGTCGGCGCGACCATCAACGGCCGGGGACTGCTGACCGTCCGAGCGACCAAACTGGGCGACCAATCGGCATTGGCCCGGATCATCCGTCAAGTCGAACAGGCCCAGGCGACGAAGGCCCCGATTCAGCAATTGGCCGACCGCATCACCAATGTCTTCGTGCCGATCGTGTTGGCCATCGCCGCACTAACGTTCGGCGTCTGGTACTTCGCCATCGGCGATGGAAACCAGGCGATCTTGCGAATGATCGCTGTGTTGATCATTTCATGTCCTTGCGCGATGGGCTTGGCGACGCCGCTGGCGGTGATGGTCGGGATGGGACGCGGCGCGGAAAACGGAATCTTGTTCAAGTCCAGCGAGTCGTTGCAACGCGCCGGCGACTTGACGCACGTCGTGTTCGATAAGACCGGCACGATCACGCAGGGCCGGTTGAAGGTCACCGACGTGAAGGTGATCGGCGACGGCGATCCCGATGAAATGCTGCGGCTGGCGGGGTCGCTGGAGCAAGGCAGCCAACACCCTTTGGCCCAAGCCGTCGTCGACGAGGCCCGTCGCCGCAACCTGGACTTGAATCCGCCGTCCGAATTTTTGGCCACCACCGGTCGGGGCGTCAGCGGACGCATCGACGCATCGACGATCGAAGTCGGCAACGCGGCTTGGATGCGGCAGCAAGGCATCGCGACGGATTGGTATCGACAAGCCGCCGCGGAGTTGCAACAACACGCCAAGACCGTGATGTGGGTCGCCCGCGACCGACAAGTCCTCGGCCTGATCGCGGTCGCCGATTCGATCAAGCCCGGCGCGGCCGCCGCGGTCGATCGCTTGTGGCGCATGAATTTGCGGTGCCAGATGATCAGCGGCGACAACCACGACGTGGCCGCCGCGATCGCCCGCCAAGTCGGCATCCAGGAATTTCAGGCCGAGACGTTGCCGGCCGACAAGTCACAACGAGTCACCGAATTGCAGTCGAGTGGACAGGTCGTGGCGATGGTCGGTGACGGCATCAACGACGCCCCGGCGTTGGCGACCGCGGACATCGGCATCGCCATCGGCGCGGGGACCGACGTGGCGATCCAGTCCGCCGACTTGACGATCCTGGGCGAGGATTTGGATTTGGTGCCGCGGGCGATTCGGCTTTCCCAGGCCACGATGCGGAACATCAAGCAGAATCTGTTCTGGGCCTTCGCCTACAACGTTCTGTTGATCCCGATTGCCGCCGGGGTGCTCGCCGTTTTTCCTTCCTTGCCGTTGCCGCTACGACAGCTCCACCCGATTCTGGCCGCCCTGGCCATGGTGCTGTCGGACTTCGTGATTGTCGTCAATGCGTTGCGTTTGCGTCGCGTGTCGATCTCGGACTAACCGAAAGCGGCAATGGGGTTAGCAATTCCTCGGTCAGGGATGACACTGAGGCTCCGAACGCTTCGCGCCCCGTCGCTTGTCCGCCGCCTTCCTCGTCAGCCATTCCCATGACCATCCAGTGGTTCCCCGGCCATATGCACAAGGCCCGGCTTGAAATCCAAGCCGTGCTGCCCAAGGTCCATGTGATCATCGAAGTGCTCGACGCGAGGATTCCGTATTCCAGTGAGAATCCGTTGCTGGCGGAGATGCGGGGCGAGAAGCCTTGTTTGAAGGTGCTGGCCAAAAGCGATCTCGCCGACGAGGCCGCGACCACCCGGTGGCAGGAATTTTTCGAAACGACCGCGAACGTCCGCGCGCGACCGGTCACCACCGAGGAAGTGCCGACGATCCGGCGACTCAAGTACGCGGCGGCCAAGATGACACCCGAGCGAGAAGGCAAGACGATGACGGCGATGATCGTCGGGATTCCGAACGTCGGAAAATCGACGATCATCAATTTTCTGGCCGGACGAAAGATCGCCAAGACGGGCAACACGCCCGCGGTCACCAAACAGCAGCAAAGCGTCATCATCGGTGACGGGATCACGCTGCTCGACACGCCGGGCATGATGTGGCCCAACGTTCATAACGCCAACAGCGGCTATCGACTGGCCTTGCTGGGCAGCATCAAAGAAACCGCGATGGACTATGCCGAGATCGGCTTCTTTGCCGCTCGCGCGATGCTCCAGCTCTATCCGGAAAGGATCACCGAGCGGTTCCGATTGGCGGAGCTGCCCGAAACCGAACTGCAAGTCATCGAAGCGATCGGTCGGGCGAGAGGCTGTTTGGGCAAAGGCAATCTCGTCGACATCGATCGCGCGTCGCGGATCTTGGTCACCGAACTCCGCAGCGGCGGGCTCGGCCGTTTGACCTTGGAGACGCCCGCGATGATGCAGCGGGAGAAAGCTCGCACGGCGATCGAGATCGCCGAAAAGGCGGACAAGGACAAACAGAAAGACGAAAAACGCAAAAAACGCTTTCGCGACAAACAGCGTGCCAAACGAAAATCGCGAGAAATGAACGGGTAAAGCGAGACCCCGCCGACGCGCGGTAGCCCCGCGGACACGGACGAACTTTGCATCGCCGGATCGGGTTAGGGGTTGGGAGCGGCGACGCGAGCGTGGTAAGTTTCTACGCTGAATCTCTCCAGCACGCTTTTCTTTTGGTAAGTGACGCCCTGCTATGTCGGTTGACACCTATTCGATCTGTCCTTGTGGAAACGGCAAGAAGATCAAGTTCTGCAAATGCAAAGACTCGATCCATGACATGGACCGAGTCATGAAGATGGTCGAAGGCGGGCAGCTGATCCCCGCCTTGGATCGCTTGTCGACGATCTTGGAGGCGCACCCCGATGCCGCGTGGGCGTTGGCGATCCGGGGACGTTTGCTGATCGATTTGCGAGAGTACGAGACGCTGGCCGAGAACGCCGAACGTTTCATTCGTTTGCAACCGAACAATCCGCTGGCTTTGACGCAGCGAGCCGCCGCGCAGCTGTTCCGCGGCGACGTCCGGCAAGGCACGACGTCGATGCTGGAAGCCTTGACCGAAAGCGGACGCGAAGTCGACAGCTTTGTGTTGAGCGTCGCGTCGGTGCTCGCCTACACCTTGTTGCAAACCGGTGCGTTCTTGACCGCCCGTGCTTATGCCACGCTGGCGATGTTGGCGACCGGGTACGAAGGCGGATCGGCGGCCATGGACATCCTGCAACAACTCAACGGGGCCCCCACGATCCCCAGTCTGTTGAAAGCCATTCCCGATCCGATCGAGCGTCCCGCTCACGCCGACTGGGGCGAGCGGTTCGATGAAGCCCAGGGCTTGCTGCGAAGCAACAAGATCGTGCTGGCGCAGACCAAGTTCGAATCGCTGAAACGAATCACGGCCGATGAACCGTCGATCCTGTCGGGCCTGTTGACCTGTGCGATTTGGCAAGGCGATGTGGACAAGCAAAGCGATGTTCTGCGACAGCTTTCCGAATCCGAAAAACTGGACGAACTGCGACGCGTCCGGTTCCGCGCGATGAGCGAACTCGTCAAGCCGGACATGCCCGGGCTATCGGCCACCGTGGTCAGCTTGATCGCCGATGTGGAAAACGTCGACGAAGTCGATATGGCGCTCGCCGCGGACGCCCAAGTCCTGGCCTTGCCGGCCGAAGCCATCAGCGAGATGCGAGAAGACGGCGAGGAAGTCCCCCCCAAAGCCGGTTTCCAGCTTCTCGATCGAGACAAGCCCGACCGAGACGCACCGACAGGTGCCGACAGCATTCCACGAAGCTTGGCGGTGGCGTTGTTGTACGGCAAGCAGACCGACCGCGACGCGCGACTGGTGGTTTTGGACATTCACGCCGAACGTTCCGAAACGGTCCGAGCGAAACTGGAATCGGTGCTGCCGAATTTGACGTTCGGCCGTGGCAACGATTCGCAGATCCCCTTGATCGCCGTCGCCCAGCCGCAAATCGCGATGCTGCCGTTCTCCGGTGAAGCGACCGAGATCGATACGGCGATCAACGCGATGATTCGGAAAGAGTTGCCGACCGATTTGGCTTCGGTTTCGCTTCCCCTCCTGGATGGCAAATCGTTGATCGACGTCGCCGATGACGATGCGTTGAAATTTCAGCGCCAGACCGTCGTTGCCGTGATCGAATCGTACGATGCCTTGGTCGCCAAACGCGACGACTTGGTGGCCGCGGTTTGCCAGATCGCCAAACTGGACCCGCCACCGATGTTGTCGACCAGCGACGACGAAGTCGAAAACGTTCCCAACGAGGATTTGAATCGTTTGAACCTGGACGGGCTGAGCGATGATTCGCTGACGTACCTGATGCAGCGGGCACAGCAAGTCAGCGCGACGCCTTTGCTGAGGCGGGCCGCCGACAAGATCATCGAATCGCAGCGGGCCGCGAGCGAACCGACGGTTTCATTGATCGCTCAAATCTCGCTCGTCCTGGCATCGACGTCCCAGCAGGAGAAAATTGAACGACTGGAAGCGGTCAAAGCGTTTGCACAGAAACACGAATTGATGGCCCCGCGTTTGTTGTTCATGGAATTGGAAATCCGTCTGCAAGCTCGAGACGGCGACGGTTTCCAAGCCGCCCTGCAACAAATCACCGGCGCCTACGGTCAAGATCCCGAAGTGATGAGCCAGCTTCAACAGCTGTTGGTCTCGTGGGGTCTGGTTCGTCCCGACGGATCGCCGCGGGCGCCCGGCCGATCGGCACCCGCTGCCCCACCGGCGGCCGGTGCCGGGGAGCTTTGGACGCCCGATTCGGCTTCACCGTCGGCCGCGCCGGCGGGCGGCGGCGAAGCCTCCGGCGGCAGTAAGTTGTGGGTTCCAGGGATGGACTGATCTCGATGCAAGCCGACAGCGGGGACGTCGCCCCGACGCTAGCTGATGAACCACAGCAGGACGACGAACGATGGATGCAGCGGGCACTCCGGCTTGCCGTCCGCGGCGAGGGCTATGTCGAGCCCAATCCGATGGTCGGTTGCGTCTTGGTCCGCGACGGTCGACTGATCGGCGAAGGTCATCACGCGCAGTACGGCGGTCCCCACGCCGAAATCGTCGCGCTGCGGGACTGTCGATCACGCGACGTCGATCCGCACGGCGCGACCGCTTACGTGACGCTCGAACCGTGTTGCCATCGCGGAAAGACGCCGCCCTGTTCGCAGGCCCTGATCAATGCGGGAATCACGCGTGTCGTCGTGGCGGTTCAAGATCCGTTCGGTTCGGTCAACGGTGGCGGGTTTCGCGAACTACGTGACGCCGGCATCGCGGTCACCGTGGGTGTCGCCGCCGAGCAAGCCGGCGAAGTCTTGGCACCGTTTGCCAAACGTGTCCGCACGGGCTTGCCCTGGGTGATCGCCAAGTGGGCGATGACCGCCGACGGACGCATCGCCACGACGATCGGTCAAAGTCAATGGATCACCGGAGAAGCGTCCCGGCAGGACGTGCATCGCATCCGCGGGCGAGTCGACGCGATCGTCGTGGGGATGGGGACCGTCATGGCGGATGACCCGATGCTGACGGCCCGCCCCCCCGGACCTCGGGTGGCCCGGCGCGTCGTGGTGTGTCGCGAACACCTGCCGGAAAAGGAAACCAACCTGGTGCGAACGGCGCGTCAGTACCCGACCATCGTCGTCGCGCCACCCTCGTTGGCTGCGGTGCAACAGGCTGATCTGGCCGCGTCGGGCGTCCAGCTGATGGGATGTGATCCCGCCGATTCGGCCGGTTCGCTACGCCGAATGCTTCAGCAGTCGGCCACCGCCGGTGCCACGAACGTGCTTCTGGAGTGCGGCGGAAGATTAATGTCTAGTTTTTTTGAGGCCGATTTGATCGACGAGTTTCACGTCTACGTGGGGGCCTTGGCGGTCGGCGGAAGCGGCGCGCCCGGGCCGCTCGGGGGGATCGGAAAGCCGGAATTGGCCGATGCGACGCGGCTGAAGGTTTGCGAAGTCCGTCAGATCGATCACGACGCGAAAATTATTTATCGCCGGATGTGAAAATGTTTCACCGTGTGCCGGCCAAGTGCGGCGACGATCGACGCTAGCATTTTGCGTTTCAGAACGCTCTTTATTTCTTCTCCGGGTTTTGACGATAGTTGGGAAAACGGACTCGTCGGGCTGCGCCCCGACCAAAACGGGGCCGGCCGATGCGTTCATTTCAATTGTTCCCAAAGAGGGTTTGCCAAAGAAAGACTTGTTGCCCACACGAACCGCCTGAGACGAACTCCGGCGTGGTAATGGTCCTTCGGTGGACCCTCTTGAAGATCGCCCGAGGGCGAAGAGGGTTCCGGGATGAAATGGCGTTATTTGCTTGCCGTACTATTCGGCTTGTCCAGCTCGAACGTGGCGACTTTTTCACAAAGGCCGCCCGAGGCTGAGCGTCCCGCCCCGACCCCTTCGTCGCTGTACAGCGACATGTCTTTCGGCGACGCCGGGATGGCCCGGTTCCAGTTGGTCGCCGGACGCTTGCAATTGCATCCGTCGCTGCACCGCAAGGGCCGCGAATCGCGTGATCGCGGCGACGTTCACGAAAGCATCTCGGTGCAGTCGCACGAAGGCCGACCTTCGCTGCAGTACGCGTTCCAGTCGCCGGCGTGTCAGTTTTCGCTGAGCGTCAAAGATGGCAAATCGGTGCGACTGGAAATCGTCGCACCGGCCGACGGGCCGCGACACGTGTTGGAGCAATTCGAAGGCCGAGCCGTCCGCTGGATCGGTGAACACGAATTGCAAGCCGGCAGCTTGTTGCATCTGCGTCAACTTGCGCCCGAGCGTTTCGACGAGACGTTCGGAGACATCCTCTCGCATTTGTTGAGCGGAATTTCGTTGTCCGCCCACTGTCGACAGACCGATGCCGCGTTGTTGGCGATGATCGCCGATGGGAACCTGGAACTGCCGACCAAGGGACGAATCTTGGCGTTGGTGGAGCAACTCAGTGCCGCCGGCGTCGCGACGCGAATCGCCGCCCAGCGTGAATTGGTTCGTGCCGGCACGCCGATTCTGAAAATTTTGGCGGAGGTTCCCGACGACCAACTCGACGCCGAACAGGATTACCGGATCGATCAAATCCGTCGTGCCCTGGAGTCTCATCGGGACGACACGGTCGCATCCTGGGCCAGCCGGCTGATCATGGACCGCCGGTACCTTGCCGGGGTGACCGCGGGGCTGCCCATCGATCGCATGTTGGCCGTCAACGCCCATTTGGACGCGGTGGGGATTCGGCCCATTTCGGTGGAAGATCATGCGGTCATGCAGGTCGTCGCCCACCCGTCCGCATCATCCAGTCGCTGACGGAATCCGACGAATTTCTGTGATGGTCGGCGGATTTGGACGGGTCAGGCTGTAGCCGGGGTGATCATCCAGG
This sequence comes from uncultured Pirellulaceae bacterium, assembly GCA_964453205.1. Lineage (GTDB taxonomy): Bacteria > Planctomycetota > Planctomycetia > Pirellulales > Pirellulaceae > Crateriforma. The sequence goes on from CAYVRC010000002.1 coordinate 68,465, forward strand.
TCCGCCCCGACGGGGGAGTCCGACGATTCGGATCCGCCCGACTAAACGGGTTGGGTGATGCAAGCGACGCGGTTTTCAATCACAATGGGGCGGCCGCTCAGAAAGAACGCATAAGCGATGCGGAAAAGCGTCGATTGGCAGCAAAATGACCGATCGGTTGCGGCGGACCGATCCGGTTTTCACCAGGCGGCCTCCTTTCCCGCTCCCGGGGCGGGGGGGCAGATGGTCCCGGTGAAGACTTGTTCTCAACTTTTCCTGACAACGAACGACCTCGCCAGTGGATCTGCCAAATCTAGTCGACCCTCCTCCTGCCAACCTGGATCAATTTCCGGGGATCTTGGAGCATTGGGCGAAGCGACGCGGTGACCAAGTCGCGTACTACTTCACCGATGCGGAAACGCTGGAACAAAAGATCACGTACTCGGAGTTGTGGAAAGAAGTCCGTGGGCTGGCCGGTTATTTGCAAAGTCGTTGCGGGATCCGCGGCGGCGACCGGGTGTTGTTGCTGTACCCGCCGGGCTTGGATTTCGTCGTCGCTTTTTACGCCTGTCACGCCGCCGGGGCGATCGCGGTTCCGGCTTTTCCGCCGCGTCGCAACCGCAAAGCGTCTCGGATCCGATCGATCGTCGTCGACGCCGACGCGCGTTGGGCGTTGTCGACCAAGGCGGTCGTGGAGCAACTGACCGGCGACCAGTACCACGACGACTTGGTGGGCGTACAGTTGCTGGGCACCGATGACCCGGCCACGCGAATCATCTCGAAGTGGCGTCGGCCCAAAATCAACGGCGACTCGCTGGCCGTGTTGCAGTACACCAGCGGTTCGACCGGATCGCCCAAGGGGGTCATGTTGACGCAATCGAATCTGGTCGCCAACACCAAGCTGATCATGGAAGCCTTTCAGCCCCGGCGGAACGTCGTGGCGATGACATGGTTGCCGACCTATCACGACATGGGCCTGGTCGGGGGCGTGTTGATGCCGATGTTCTTGGGCGCCCCCAACGTGCTGATGAGCCCGATGACGTTTCTGCAGCGTCCGGCGCGTTGGCTGCACAGCATTTCCAAGTACGGCGTCAGTGTCAGCGGTGGCCCGAATTTTGCCTACCAACTTTGCGTCGACAAGATCGACGACGACGAACTCGAAGGCGTCGACTTGTCCACGTTCAAAATCGCCTTCAACGGGGCCGAGCCGATCCGCGCGTCCACGATGGAGGCTTTCACCAAACGATTTTCCAAGTTCGGCTTCGAGCATACTTCGCACCTGCCCTGCTACGGAATGGCCGAAACCACGTTGTTGGTCACCGGGGGACCGGTCCTCCCGCGTCCCATCGTCAACGATTTTGACGGTGCCGGACTGGACAACAAATTGGTCCGACCGGTCAGCGGCGAAGAACAGGGTTCGCGGAAACTGGTCGCCTGCGGCCGCGTGCTGGACGACGAACGGGTGTTGATCGTCGATCCGCAGACGTCGGAGAAACTGCCGCCGGACAGCATCGGGGAGATCTGGGTCCAAAGTCCTTCGGTCGGCCAAGGCTACTGGCAACGACGCGAAGAATCCAAGCGGACGTTCAACGCGTTCACCAGCGAAGGCGACGGGCCTTTCCTACGAACCGGTGACTTGGGGTTCTTGTACGAAGGCCAGCTTTACGTCTCGGGCCGCTTGAAAGACATGATCATCGTCCGCGGCGTCAATCGTTACCCGCAGGACATCGAAGAAACGGTCGAACGGGCCAGTCAGTTGATCCAAGCCGGCTCGGTCGGCGCGTTCGCGATGAACCATGACGACCGAGAACGGTTGGTGATCGTGGCCGAAGCCGTCCGGCAACGTGACCGCGACTGGGACACGGAATTGCAACGCATCCGTCGCGCGATCACCGAGGAACACGAGTTGCCGCCCGACGCGGTCTACATCGTCCGCAACAGCAGCGTACCGAAAACCAGCAGCGGAAAGATTCAGCGACACGCCTGTCTGCACGCCGTTCGCGACGGGGATTTGAAATTGATCGCCAAATGGGTCCGCTGGGAAGAATCCTCCGGTGATCCCTCGGCCACCCACTTGCAAGCGGCGCCGATGATGCAGGCCGCCGCTGCCGGCGGGGGCGGCGGCGACGTCGGTCCCGAGGACGTCAACGCCGACATCGTGGATGCCGTCAAGCATCACATCCGCCGTGTCGCCGGTGAACGTGCCGACCAGTTGGCCTTGGGCACCAATATCGTCTTGGACCTGGGGCTGGACAGCCTGGAGCGACTCGAAATCGCTCGGAACTTGGAACGCACGTTCGGCGGCCGGTTCCCCGAACAGGTCTTGGACGAGATCGAGACGGTGGGACAGACGGCGCTGGCGATCGAGCGTTACCTGCCGCCCGGCGGTGAAGCACGCGCCCGTTTGTTGTTGGACAACGTGAGCGGTTCAGGATCGTCCGTGGTGACCCAACGCTCGATTCGCGATGAGCCGATGGCGGTCGTGGAACCCGAAGACGACGTGACCCAGTTTCCCGAGTACCGGCGACTGATGGCCACGATGCAGCAGATGAAAATGACCGGTGTGCCGAATCCTTACTTCACCGTTCACGACACCATTGTCAACGACCGCACCCGGATCGAAGGCCAGGAGCTGATCAGTTTTGCCAGCTACAACTACCTGGGACTGAGCGGCCATCCCGACGTCAGCGATGCGGCCGCGAAAGCCGTCCATCAGTACGGCACCAGCGTTTCGGCCAGCCGCCTCGTTTCCGGCGAAAAACCGATCCACGGTCAACTGGAACGACTGATCGCCGAATGGATCGGTGTCGATGCGGCCGTCACGATGGTCGGCGGACACGCGACGAACGAGACCACGATCGGTCACTTGGTCGGCGCCGGCGACCTGATCGTTCACGACGCGTTGTCGCACAACAGCATTATTCAAGGCGCGTTGCTGTCGGGTGCCAAACGACGACCTTTTCCGCACAACGATTACGAGGCCCTGGATCGTATGCTCGCCGACGTGCGGTCACAGTACCGACGCGTGCTGATCATCGTCGAAGGCGTCTACAGCATGGACGGTGATTACTGCGACGTGCCGGCCTTCGTGGAAGTCAAGAAAAAGCACCGCGCGATGCTGATGGTCGACGAAGCCCACAGTTTCGGCACGATGGGGGCGACCGGGCACGGCATCGCCGAGCACTTTCAGATGAACCCACGCGATGTCGACATTTGGATGGGCACGCTCAGCAAATCGGCCGCGTCTTGCGGCGGTTACATCGCCGGCAGCAAGGAACTGATCGAATTGCTGCGCTACACCGCACCGGGTTTCGTCTTCAGCGTCGGGATGCCGCCGGCCCAGGTGGCCGCGGCGATCGCATCGATCGAAACGTTGCGAAAGGAACCCGGACGCGTCCAGCGGCTGCGTGGCAACAGCGAATTGTTCTTGCGACTTTGTCAGCAGTCGGGCTTGGACACCGGCGACAGCGGGGAAACACCCGTGGTCCCGGTGATCACCGGGAATTCGATGGTGGCCCTGCGACTTTCCAATCGCTTGAAGGCCGACGGGATCAACGTCCAACCGATTTTGTATCCCGCCGTCGATGAATCGGCCGCCAGACTTCGGTTTTTCATCACCAGCGATCATTCGGAAAAACAAATCCGCTTCACGGTCCAACGCACCGCCCACCATCTGGCGGAATTGGGATTCTTGACGGCTCCCGTGGCCGGTTAATGGCTTGCGGTTTGGCAGCACTGCTCTAGAATCAGATTCACGAATGCTGTCCGGCTTGCCCGCGGTTTCGGTCCCGAACGTCACCGGGTGATGGTGCCTGTGCCACGGGACAGAGCGACCGTGATATCTGCGAAAAATGAAAGGGAGATTGCCTTGCTGACCGAATCGACTGTTGAGAAAATGTTCCGTAGCTTGGTGAATGACCCGAATCGAAACGATGAGACGTTCGACAAGGCCGAGGAACTGCTCGAAGATGAACTGCGACCGGAAAGTCCGTTGCGTCATCGCTTGAGTGTCGAACTGGACGAGCTGCGGAGTTCGGCCGCGAAGACCTGAATCGACCTTCGGGACCTCGAACGACAAGATTGACAAAAAAAAAGCCTGCCGGGAATTGATTCCCCGGCAGGCTTTTTCACTTCGTGCGTCTGGCTTCTGTCTTCTTAGCGGTTCAGCGTGATGCCAAAGGTCCCGCCGACAAGCAGCAGATCTTGATCGCTGGAGGCTCCCACGCCGCCTCGCCAAACGCCACGGCCGAAGTCGATGACTTGGAAGCCGCCGCGGATGCTGATCGCTTTGGTCAATTGGTATCCCAGTTCGCCGCGAACATCGAATCCCACGACGAATTCGTCGTTGTCGATGAAGGTCGATTCGTCCCGATCGCGTTCGATGTAGACCGGCGGCTCCCCGATCGTGCCGACCTCGTTCCCGTCCGCAAAGGCGTACACGGTCAACTCTTGCTCGCTGTAGCTTTCCAAGCTCTGCCAGGACCCGCCGGCGAACACTCGGAAGTCCGAAGAGTACATGAAGCGACCTTTGTGCTTGAAGTACCGGAAACCGATCTGGCCCGTGACGATTTCGTTGTCGGTGACCTGAATGTCACTGGTCAGCAATTCGGCGGCCGAGAAAGGCAACAGCACTCCGGGTCCGGGCACCAAAGACGGACTCAAGTTGTCTTGGGTCGTCGAATAGGTCTGACGCAGGTTCAAGTCCTCGATCCGCGACCAGCGGACGCCGACCATCGGTTCCAAGATCCCACCGTAATGGTACGGCTCCAAACGCCAAGTCTTGTTGAACTCGTAACTGTCGTAGTTCATGATGTTGTTGGAAATCGTGACGTCATAGAACCGCGTGTTGAAGCCCAGGTTGTTTCGGTCTTCCATCGGTACGATGAACCCGAACGGGGGCCCGGCCGGGCTGTCGTCGGCGCTGCCTTCCAGGTCGTCCAGGCTGTACCGGTTCAATCTTTCCTGCCGCACGCCCTGGGCATCGTAGACGTCGTTGTTGGTCCACGTGAACAGGTACCCGGTGTCCTTTTGCGGCAACATGTAGCCGATTTCATAACGGCCACCGTCGCCGTGATCCAGCTTGGTTTCGCCGTTGAACGCGATCGGCGTTTCCGGACGCGTCCCGTACAGGTTCAACCGATCGAAGGTGGCGAACCAACCCGTGTTGGCCCGCTTCTTCGGTTTGACGTCGATCAGATCCGCTTCGTAGATCGGTTCAAACCATTGATAGTCCGGGTCGAACGCGAAAGGATCGACCGGCGGCAGGTTGTGATCCTGAGCGTAAGTCGTTTGCATCGCAGTCATCAACGCGACCACCGCGATCATTCTTGCCGTCAGCTTCCGTACCGACATCGCTTGTTCCACCGTCTTGCATGAAGTGAAGGACGATCGCCTTGGCAATGCCAAAACCTCGTCCGCTTGACCCGAACCAGTCCCCGGGCACGACTTGCCCCCAAGTGACCCAGAAACGCATGACGATCGCAAGCGTCCAGTTCGGGTTGTGCGGATAGTATCGGCCGCACGGATCGACAAGGCTTAGTCTGTTTGCCCCCAGAAGCGGCAAAAGCATCAGAAAAGTAACAAACGGTCCGGCCGCCCCAGCCGGCAAAGTCGACGTCGAGAAGTTTCACGGGGCCGATCCGTCCGATTCGCTCAGATCGATCCGCGGCCCGGTTTCTTGCGTTTGTCGGCGAAGAAATCCGAGAGCACACGGCCACACGGTTCCGCCAACACCCCGGAGGTCACGGCGCAGGTGTGATTCAGTCGGGTATCGTTCAAGACTTCGTAAAGACTGGTCACCGCTCCGGCTTTCGGGTCCGAGGCGGCGAAGACGACGCGGGGCACGCGGGCCTGCAAGATCGCACCGGCACACATCAGACACGGTTCCAACGTGACGTACAGCGTCGTGGCCTCCAGTCGCCAGCCTTCGATCGCGGCCGCGGCTTGTGTGATGGCGATCATTTCGGCGTGAGCGGTCGGATCGCGAAGCGTTTCTTTTTCGTTCCGCGCCGCGGCGATCACGGTGTTGTTTCGCACGATGATCGCGCCGACGGGAACTTCACCGGCCTCGGCCGCCTGCCAAGCCAATTCCAAGGCACGCGTCATCCAGTGTTGGTCGGTTTCGGTCGGCCAGCTCGGCGCGGCCTCCTCGCCGGGGAAATCAATCATCCGTCTTCGTCTTTTCGTCCGTCGGTGGGGAAGGTTTCCCGGTCAGCTCGCGGATTCGGAAGTTGCGAATTTCCGATTCGCACTGAAAGTTGGCGATCCCCAGGGGCAAGGCCGGATCCATTTCGGCGCGAATGTCGAACTCGTGACCGTCGCGATCCAGATCCACAACGATGCGGTCATCCACAGTGCACAGAATCGTTTCCGGCGAAACTCGGATGTGGATGTCGTACCATTGGTCGTTCTTGTAGGTCTTGAAGACCGTGGTCTCGTTACTCGACGCATCCTGGCCGTCGACGTTGCTGATCCCCGTCACGCCGCCGCCCCAGCCGCCTAGCACCAGCGAACAGTGTTGATCGGCGACGGGAAAGGTGACGGCCGCAAAGAAATCGAAAGCATCGGTCCGACGCGCTTGCAGGCGGATTTCGTAATTGTCCTTGGGATAGTCCCCCGTCCAGTAAACGCCTGTCAGGGGGTCACCGAATCCGAGTTTGATCAGGTCACCGGTGATTTCGGTCGGCCCTTCACCCCCATAGCGGGAGATGTCCCATCGGCCGATCAGCTTTTTCCAGCCCATTTCGGCGTCGATTTTGGTCGATTCGCTTTCATCCGTCGCGGCGGTTTGTTCGGCGATGACGCCGGCCGGTTCGTCCGCCGTCGTTGTGGTCACGCCGACGTTGGCGGACGCGACCATCGCGGCAAGCACCACCAGCCGGCCACAGCTCCCGCCGATGTCGGGAAAGTTAAGGATTCGTGTCGTTTTCATGAAACCGGTTTCTCGAAGAGTGGGGAGATCAATATTTTGGGCTGGCTGAGTGGCGTGGCGTTTGCCTACCAAGCAGATCCCAGGGCGTGCGAGTTGCCTTTTCCGCCGACGGAGTCAGGATGTTTCGAGTCTCAGTTTATCCGACAGAAGCCCCAGCGATGCAGCCAGTCACCAAGATCCGAATCTTCCGCATCCGACTGGCCGTCGCGATCTTGGCCGTTTATTGGCTGGCGATGTTCACCGGAACCCATTGGCCCCGGATGGATTTTGTGGGTTTGCCGCTGGGCGACAAGGTGAAACATTTCGGTGGCTTCTTCGGGCTGACGTTGTTGCTGTGCTACGTCTCGGGAGGGAAACGAATCACGACGCGTTTCTTTCGGGTCGCCCTGATCGTGATGAGTTACGGACTGCTGGACGAATGGTCCCAAGGATTCGTGCCGGGGCGAACCCCCGATCGCATGGATTTTCTGGCCGACACGGCGGGGATGATCACCGCGATGACGTTTTATCTGTTGGGCCGAGTGTTCCTGCGCGAACCTTTCGATGCGGTGGTCGGTTGGATCCGTGGCGACCGCGGACGTACCGGCGAGCTTTCCTGACGACGCGGCGGGAACGAACGCTACGCCGACGCCACGCCCGCTTTGATCAAATCGATCAAGTCGGCCGTGTTCAGTTTGGCCGCTCGATCGGTGCCGTCCAACACGCCCGCGACCAATTCTCGTTTGTCCGCGTGCATTTGCAAGATTTGTTCTTCGATCGTGCCTTGGGCCACCAGTCGATAAACCGTCACCGGGCGGACTTGGCCGATCCGGTGGGCACGGTCGGTCGCCTGGTCTTCCACCGCCGGATTCCACCACGGGTCCAAGTGGATGACGTAATCCGCCGCGGTCAGATTGAGTCCCGTGCCGCCGGCTTTCAAGGAGATCAGAAAGAGATCCCCGTCGCCTTGTTGAAAGGCGTCGACACGTCGTTGACGCTCTTTCGCCGGCGTCGAGCCGTCCAGGTACTGATACGAAATTCCTTTCTCGTCCAGGGACTTGCGAACGACGTCCAGGTGTTTGACGAATTGGCTGAAAACGAGCGCGCGGTGATCTTCGTCGCGGAGTTCATCGACCAATTCGATCAAGACGTCCAGCTTGGCCGATCCTTTGGTCCAAGTTTTGTCGACCAGACGCGGATGACAGGCCAACTGTCGCAATTTGGTCAGCCAAGCCAGCGTGCGGATGCGTCGGTCGCCTTCGGTTTTGTCCGCCAGGTTCGCGCCGGCCAACTCGGCAACCGCCGCGAGCCTCGCGTCTTCGTATAGTTTTCGCTCGGCAGGCGAAAGCTCGGCTTGTAAAGTGATTTCCGTTCTCGGCGGCAACTCCTTGAGCACCTTGTCTTTGGTACGTCGCAAGATGAACGGCTGAACCAGACGGGCCAACGATTGACGTCGCTCGTCATCGCGATGCCGTTCGATCGGTTCGGCGAAACGATTGCGGAAACGATCCCACGATCCCAAAAGTCCGGGGCTGAGCGTTCGGAACAGACTCCACAGTTCGCCCAAATGGTTTTCCAGCGGCGTCCCCGACAGGCCGATCCGCCAGTCGGCATCGATCTTGCGGATCGATTGCGACGTTTTGGTCTGGGCATTCTTGATGAATTGGGCTTCGTCCAGCACCAACGTCCACCAAGACCGTGAAGCAAACCGTTTGGCGTCGCGCTGCAACAATTGGTAACTGACGATCACCAAGTCGCCGGGCTTGGCCGATTTGATCAGTTCTTCGCGATCCGAATCGCGATACAAAATCGGGTTCAATTCGGGCGCGAAGCGATTCGTTTCCCGGACCCAGTTGTCGCCCACGCTGGTCGGGGCGATCACCAGGGCCGGGCCGCCGGCGGCGCGGTCGCAAAGCACGCCCAAGGTTTGAACCGTCTTTCCCAGCCCCATGTCATCGGCCAACACGCCGCCGACGCCCCAGCGACTGAGCTTGGCCAACCACCGATAACCGTCGAGCTGATAATCGCGAAAATCGACCTCCAAGCGTTCCGGTTGCTCGGGCGTCCAGTCGGCCAACGACTGCAATTTGTCGATCGATTCGTGCCACCGCGCCGTCGCTTCGAGCAAGACGTCCTCGCCGATCAAATCTTGGACGGCGGGAACCGCGGCATCGGCGACCTTCAGCGTGCCACGCTCGGAAACGACCGAATCGCCGAGTTGTTGCAAACGTCGCCGGAATTCATCGCTGATCTTGGCGAACTCACGATCACCGACCCGAACCAGTGATCGGTTTTCCTGAACGGCTTTCAAAATGTCCGCAAGCGGAACGTCTTGACCGTCCAGCGAGATCGATCCGGTGATGCCGAACCAATCGCGTCGGTCGTCGATCTGGACCCGCAACGACGACGGGGTGATTTCGCCGCGAACGCGAATCGATTCGCCTTCGGGCCAAATGATCCGCGGTGCATCTTCGCCGGCCGCGTGCAAACGGCCCAACAAGTCCAGGGAATCGCCGTCGGTCTCGGCGACCCATCGGAACGCGCCGTCGCCGGAATATTGATTCAACGCGAATTCGGTCGCGATCTGTTCCGCGCGAGTTTTTTCGGCCGTCAAATCGCGTCCCAGTCGGACCGGGCCTTCCGGCGTCAGGCAGGTCACCGTTTGGGGCGCGGCGCCGGGGGTCAACAAAGACGGAAACCGTTCGTCGTGCATGACCAAGGCGACTTTCACCCCCGCGCCGACGCGGGGACGCAGTTCGATCACCATTTCGGCGTCGATGGGCTCCAGCGGGCCGGCCAACTGAAGCGGCAATTCGACCGGAATCAGCGGATCCACTTTGGCGGCGTTGACGGCCAATTGATTGGCCGTGTCGAAATCCAGCAAGACTTCTTCCAGCTCCGTTCGCAACAGGTACTCGAACATCCGCACCGCCCGCGGCGTGGGAAGCGGACAGTACACCACCCGGTCACGGTCACGGTCGACGACCAAGATGACCGGTTCGGACGGACTGCTGTATCCCTTGATGACTTCGCACGATCGCAAGTCCAGGACGGAGTTGCCCAGATGCAGCCGCGGCCGAAACTTGGTCGTGATTTCTTCTCGGCCCGGTTCGGATTCTTGTCCGTCTTGGTCGTCGAATTCCACGACGTCCAGCGATAAAGAAAGCTGTCCCGCCGACACGTTGATGTGCCGGCTCTCGTCGCCGTCCCAAACGACGTTGGGGTGGCCGATCAACAAACGCAGCGCGCTGAACTCGCTGAAATGATCGTCGTTGAAACTGTAGCTGGGATCCGCCACCAACGCAGCGACTCGCCCGTCGATGGGCCGCGGGCTGAAGTCGCGTTGCAACAAATCGTAGGCGCGAATCTCACGGCCTTTCGTCCAACCTTTGCCCGTTTTCCGCGGCCGCTGCTCGTACGCGGATATCGAAATCGGGCAGTAATACCTGGCGTCGGTGATGCCGATCCGCCACTGCAATCGCGTCGCCGCTTCGTCGGGCAGGTCGGCGTTGATTTTGTCGGCCATCGACAACAGGTCTTTGATCAGCAGCCGCCCTTCGGACACCGAATCGCGTTCCAAAGACCCGAAAAATTCCAGGATCTCGTTGATGCTGCGACGGCCGAGTTGCTCTTGCAGCCACCACGCACAGGCCAGCGTGTGCGGGCAACGCCGGTCCCGTAAAAATTGGACGCAGCGACACGCGGGCGTCGCGTCCAACGCCACGCGGAACATTTCCGACGCATCGTCGTCGACGTCTCCCCGGGGCAAAAATTCGACGCTCACGGGTTCCGTTTTTTGTCGGTTCCCGCTGACTTTGAATTCGAATCGGACCAGCGGGCCTTCTTGCAACATGGTCGGCTGGTCGACCTTCAACAACGCCGCTCGTTTGTCCAACACCTCGTCGTGGGAATCCACCAGTCGCTGGGCGGCTTCGGTAACCATCATGCCGAAGGCGGCTACGGCGTCGTTCGAGAGCAAATCCATGGTGTGAAATCCGTTCGCGTGTCGTCGCGGGCCGGTTTCGCTACCGGCCGTTTCAGTTCTGGCCTGAGCGACGAAAGACAGCGTTTCGCAAAACGCGGATTCGCCAAAAGCCAAGCCCGTCAGTCTAGCGAGACTCCTCGTTTTGACGATGCCACTTCGGGCACGCTGCCGCACGTTCGATGACGATCAAAGCCTTTCGGGCGTCCTGGTCACCGTCGCCCGGCCCGCTAAAGTATGGCGATCGCCGCAATCTGATTTTTTTCCTTGAAAACACATGAGCCGAAACCGCAATGCCGAAATTGACCGTCCAGGGAATCGGAGATTTTGAAATCGCCCCGGGAAAACGTCTCACCCAAGCGTTGGTCGAGGACGCCGATACCGACCAACTGCACGCCTGTGGCGGCCACAGCCGCTGCACCACGTGTCGCGTCGAATTCGTCGACGGTGAGCCGGAAAAAATGACCGAAGCCGAAAAGGAAACGCTGAAAGCTCGCGAAGTCACCCAACCCGGTGTCCGACTGAGCTGCCAAATCGCCTGCGACCACGACATGACCGTCAAGCTGATCAGCCGTCTGGAGGGCAGCGGTCGCAAAGACCAGGGCACTCCCGTCGCCGACGAAATCGAACCGCCGCCGAGCTGGACGACCAAGTAGCCCGTCCGACCGCGCAGCCGGCCCGACCGCAGGGCCGCCCGATCGCGGGCCCCTGCCGCGACGCGTGGTGTCTCGAATCAGGGCCGCAGGGATCGGACGAAGAACGCTTCGATCGCTTCGTCGGCCCAGCAACGCCAGCGGCGATCGACGTAGCCCAAATGACCCCCGCGCGGGACCAATTCCAGGTGCACGTCGCCCGATGCCGTGATCGCCTCGGGTCCGCGGAAACAACTGACCGGAACGATCGGATCGTCCGCCGCGGCGATCAGCAACGTGGGAATCCGGATCGCTCCGGTCACGTGCATCGACGAGGACCGATCGTAATAGTCCTCCGCATCGACGAACCCCGACAACGGGGCGGTCAGCCGATCGTCCAGATCCCAAAGGGTTTTCGGACGTCGATTCCGCAACGTTTCGGCGACGTCTTGTCGGCTGGCGACGTTCCGCGGGATGCTCGCCAGCAATTGCTTCAGAAAATAGCGACTGTAAACACGTCGACTGCCTTGCAGCATGAATCGGCTGCAGCGGGCCAGATCGACCGGCGGTGCCAACGCGACCGCCGCGACCAGTCGGGTCGACCAGCCCGGCGACGGATCGTCACCGCTTCCCAGGCGTCCGAGCATCCGGAGGACTTGGTTGCCGCCCATCGAGAAACCCGCCACGCCCAGCTTGCCAGAATGACGCCGGGCGACATGATCCATCGCCGCCAGGCAATCCGCGCTCCGCCCGGCGTGCATCACGTTGACCGCCAAGTCCGCCGCCGCGCCGCAGCCTCGCATGTCCATCCGATAAACCGTCAGGCCTTGCCGGCGGAGTCGATCGGCGACCCGAATCATGTAACCGGCCGCGTGACAGCCGCACAAGCCGTGAACCAACAACACGGCATCCTCGCCGCACGATCGCCGGACCGCTGAGTCCAGAACCGGTGCGTCTTCGTGAAGCACGATCGCGTCACCGTCGCACAGCGACACCACATGCGGCGTCGACCGCAGCGTGGGCAGCGTTTGACGCCGAAACGTCGCCAGCGTCTGGAAATGACCGCCGGGCAACCAACGCGAGGGAAAATAGGACGGCAACATCAAGCGACCCAGCGCATCATGGGTTGGCAAACTCCGCGGAACATGAAACGGTAGGTTCCATGCAAGACGTTCGTTCCTTCATCGCCGTCCCTTTGCCCCCGTCGATCGCCAAGTCGGCGACACGTCTGCTGGCAAACTTGAAGCACGAGGACGACGGCATTCGCTGGGTTCCCACGGACAACCTTCACCTGACCCTGAAGTTCCTCGGTGACGTGAACAATCGAGAACTTCCTGCCGTCTGTCAAGCGATTCGCAAAGTCTGTGCCGACTTCGATCCGTTCCCGCTGGAGTTTTCCGGGACCCGAGCGCTCCCCTCGCTCGAAAAAGCACGTGTCCTGTGCGTCGGCGTCCGTGACGAAAGCGAAACACTGACCACGATGGTCGGCCGACTGGAAAAGCAGATGGCGGATCTCGGTTTCAAGCCCGAACCTCGCGACTACGTTCCCCACCTGACTCTCGGTCGCGTCCGCAAAACGTCCAGCCGCGCGAGCGCCGCGGTGCTCGATCGCTTGGCCGAATACCGGACGATCGAACTGGGACAGATGATCGCCGATGAGGTCCTGCTGATGGGCAGTTTTCTGGAAAAGTCGGGGCCGTCGTACCATGTCATGGATACGATCGAATTGTAGTCGCCTCCCTTCCTCCCACACTCCGATCATGGCACTCGATCCATGGAACCGGCCGGCATGAAACCGACACGAACGGGCAGGTCCGATGAGGGCAGGTCCGATGAGGGCAGGTCCCATGATGACGATCGCCCGAAAGACGACCCGGGCGACGGCACCACCACGGTGGACGACCTGAAAGGCTTGGTCGAACGATTCGTGGCCGAGCGAGAGTGGCACGTGTTTCACAATCCCAAAAATCTGGCCATGAGTTTGGCCATCGAAACGGCCGAACTGATGGAGCATTTCCAGTGGCTGACGCCCGAGCAAGCCGAGCAGGCCGTTCGCGAGCCGTCACCGAGAGCCGAAATCGGCGAGGAGATGGCGGATTGCTTGGCATATTTGCTGTCGTTGGCGAACGTGATGAAGTTGGATTTGAGTTCCGCTTTGCGTGAAAAAATGTTGAAGAACGCCGTAAAATACCCCGTCGCGACCTCTCGGGGTGTCGCCCGTCCGGGCGACCCCGACCCGCGTCGCGACGGCAAATGCCCCCCCCTGCCACGAACCCCCCGACCCGACGAGGTGTCTGGTTCGTAAACCAGAGGGCATCTTCAGCTATAATTCAGGGCAACCTTCGAACAACAGGAGCCGTTCATTTCTACTCTTCGAGACCTCAAACCCACCTGTAGCGATCAGCCGGAACGAAGCATTCTGGCGCGCTTGATCCGCCCGGAAGACAAAGTCGATGCGGACCCGTTGGAAGAACTCCACGGCCTGGCCATCACCGCCGGCACCGAAGTCGTCGACGAATTGATTCAGCGCCGCGCGACGGCAAGTCATGCGACCTATCTGGGCAAAGGCAAGGTCGAAGAACTCCGCACCCTCGTCGCCAAACACGACGCCGACGTGGTGATTTTCGACAACGACTTGACCCCGGCCCAGATTCGCAACTTGGAGGAGCGAACCAAAGTCAAGGTGCTCGACCGCACCGAATTGATTTTGGACATCTTCGCCGCCGGTGCCCGCACGTACGAATCACGCTTGGCGATCGAACTGGCACAGCTGGAATATTCGCTGCCCCGCCTGAAACGGATGTGGACGCACCTTTCACGACAATCCATGGGCGTGGGCATGCGTGGCCCGGGGGAAAAGCAACTGGAAGTCGACCGCCGTTTGGCGCAGAAACGGATCCGTGATTTGAAAGCGGATCTGGCCAAAGTCGAACGCCGTCGCGAAGTCCAGGTCGCCGCTCGGAAAGAAGCTCCCACGGTATCGCTGGTCGGTTACACCAATGCCGGCAAAAGCACCCTGATGAACGCACTGACCGATGCGAACGTTCAAGCCGCGGACAAGCTGTTCGCCACGCTTGATACGCGGACGCGCCGATGGTCGATTCCCGGATGGGGAACCGTTTTGCTGAGCGACACCGTCGGTTTCATTCGTGATCTGCCGCACTCGTTGGTCGCCAGCTTCAAATCGACTTTGGAAGAGACGCGGCAAGCCGATCTGCTGTTGCACGTCGCCGACGCCAGCCACCCGCAGGTGTTCGATCAGATCAGCGCCGTTTACACCGTCCTGGAAGAATTAAAGATCGAAGCCAAGGACACCTTGTTGGTGCTCAACAAGATCGACTTGGTCGATTCGCCGCTGACGTTGAACCGTGTCTTGGACCGCTACCCCAATGCGATTCCGGTCAGTGCCAAGGGCGGAAAAGGCTTGGCGATGCTGACCGAAATGGTCGGCGAAGCCCTCGGCCGCGAGTTCTTGGATCTGCAAATCGAAGTCGACCATAGCGACGGTCGCCTGTTGGCCTACCTGTCCAGCAAGGGCGAAGTTCTTTCCCGACGTTTCGATGATCATTCGACGGTCGTGCATGTCCGCATGCCCGTCGGGGCGATGGGGCCGGTGTACCGCACCGCCATCGCGGTGACGCCGGTCGGCGGCTCCGCCGGGATGGATCGGACCTCGGCCGACGGAAATTCGCCGGCCCTTCCCGCGCCGATCGATTCCATCGAAACTTCCGACGTGCCGACGCCCGGCGAAGTGGCTTGACACGTCGGAACGAGTCGTCTCGTTCCACCGCGGCGGCAGCAGGCCGCCACCCGACGTTGGACGAGGAAAAGTGAATGAGCGACGTGGATCTGCGAGACTACCGAAAAATTTTGTTGTTGACCGACGGTCACTCGACGCCCTTTTTGGCCAAGACGGCGATCAGCCTGCTCCGCTACCGCCCGGGCGACGTCGTCGGCGTTTTGGATCGGGAACAGGCCGGGAAATCCTGTGACGAGCTGTTCGGCTGCGGCGGCGAACGTCCCGTCGTCGCGTCACTCCAGGACGCCCCGTGCGACGCCTTGTTCATCGGGATTGCGCCACCGGGTGGACGATTGCCGGCAAGTTGGCGGGACATCTTGAACGAAGCGATCGGCCGAAAGATCGACGTCGTTTCGGGACTTCACGACTTCCTGATCCGCGACCCCCAACTCGTCGACTCGGCGGCGCGGTCGGGCAGCCGACTGATTGACGTTCGTCGCAACGATCATCACGAAGTCGCCACGTGTGCGACGTTTCGCAAAGAGTGCTTGCGGGTCCACGCGATCGGTAACGATTGCAGTCTGGGAAAGATGGTGACCAGCTTGGAACTTCAACGCGGCTTGATCGCTCGAGGCCACGACGCCGGCTTTGCGGCCACCGGTCAGACCGGGATCATGATCGCCGGTTCGGGGATGCCGATCGATTGCGTCGTGGCGGACTTTGTCAGCGGAGCGGCGGAACAGCTGGTGCTGGCCAACCAAGACCACGATTTTTTGTTGATCGAAGGACAGGGCAGTCTTTCGCACCCGCTGTATTCCGGCGTGACGCTAGGATTGTTGCACGGCTGCGCACCGGACGCTTTGGTGTTCTGTTACGAAGCCGGCCGCCGTCTGGTCAAAGGGCTCAGCGGTGTGGCGATTCCTCCGCTCGAGCGAATCTTTGACTTGTCCGAGCAGATGGCCAACCTGCGGCATCCGTGCCGAATCATCGGCGTCGCCGCGAACACTCGCGATTTGAACGAGGCCGACGCCAAGGCGGAAATGCAGCGGGTCGAATCGGAATTGGGCGTGCCGGTTTGTGACCCTTATCGTGACGGCACCGACCGTTTGGTCGACGCGGCGATCGAACTGCGAAAGAGCTTGGTGGCGTCATGAAGATGACCGTTCATCACCTGACGTTGCCGCTGGAGCATCCCTTCACGATCTCACGTGGAACGATCACGCACCAACGCAGTGTCGTCGTGGAATTGGAACACCAAGGCGTCAGCGGTTTCGGCGAAGTCACCGAAAACAGTTTTTACGGGCAGGACGTCGACACGATTGCCGGGCGACTGGCAACGTCCGACCCGCTGCTACGCGACATCGAATCGTCCCTGACTCGGCCGGATTGGCCCGGCCGACTTTGGCAAGCCGCCGCGGATCGATGGTCGCCCGACACGTTCGCCTTGTCGGCGTTGGACATGGCCGCCTGCGATCTTTGGGGACGCCTGACCGGGCGACCCGGTCATGAACTTTGGGGTTTGCAATGGAACGACGTTCCTTCGTCGAGCTACACGATCGGGATCGCGCCGATCGAACAGATGATCGACAAGCTACGCGAACGCCCGGACTGGCCGATTTACAAGATCAAACTCGGGACGCCCGATGACGTGGCGATCGTTCGGCGGCTACGTGAGGAAACCGACGCCGTTTTTCGCGTCGATGCGAACTGTGCCTGGTCGGCCGATCAGACGATCGAGTTTTCGCCCGTTTTGAAAGACTTGGGCACCGAGTTCATCGAACAGCCTCTGCCGATCACCGCTTCGGACGAAGACAAGCGACGGGCGTTTCGGCACTCTGCGCTGCCCTTGATCGCCGACGAAGATTGTCAGGTCGAATCCGACGTGCTTCGTTGTCGCGATTTCTATCACGGCATCAACGTCAAACTTTGCAAGTGCGGCGGGCCGACACCGGCGGTTCGAATGCTCCGTCGGGCACGGTCGCTGGAGATGCAAACCATGGTCGGATGCATGATCGAAAGCTCGATCGGCATCAGCATGACGGCTCAACTGTTGCCGCTGTTGGATCACGCCGATTTGGACGGCGCGGTCTTGCTGCGTCGGGACCCCGCCGAGGGGGTCAGTCTGGATCGCGGAAAGGTTACACTCAGTGGCCGCTCGGGAACCGGATCACGCCTGCGACAGGAATCGCCAGATGCCACAACCGCCAGATGAAACTCATCCGGCCGCCGATCCCCCGAGTTCGCGGTTGTCCCGGTGGATGAAGAATCGCTGGACCGCGCCGGCGGCCATCGCGGTTTGTCTGCTGGCGGGATTGGCGGCCGGCCAAATCGCCGCGCCGGTGTGGGTGGAACGATTCGCGGCCGAGGGCGGCCGGGACGTCGAAGTCGATCAGGGGCTGAGGACGGTCGCGGACGAGCTTCGCGAACGGATCGTCACCGAAAAAATGTCATCGGACACCGCGGTGGTCCCGTCCGCGGAGAATCGAGTCGACGGAGAGGGTGACGGCGAAGTCCGAGTCACCGTGGGGCGGCACTTCGGCATCTGGTCGATCCTGCCGGCGGTCGTGACGCTCGGATTTTGTATCGTGTTTCGCGAACCGCTGCCGGCGCTGATGCTGGGAATCATCACCGGGTCATTCGTGCTGGGGCAGTACGATCTGACCGACGGAGTGTTGTTGCCGGGACTGGCGTCGACGCGGGCGGCGGGCATCACGTTGCTTTATCTGTGGTTGCTCGGCGCGCTGCTGGGCGTCTGGTCGCGGACCGGTGCGGCGTTGGCCTTCGCCGAATGGGTTTGCGGCAGGTTCGTCCGCGGACCACGGTCGGCCAAACTGGTGGCTTGGGGTTTGGGCGTGCTGTTCTTTCAAGGCGGCACGATCAGTACCGTGCTGGTGGGCACGACGGTCAAGCCGATCACCGATCGCAACAAGATCAGCCCGGAAGAACTGAGCTACGTCGTCGATTCGACGGCTTCCCCGATCGCTTCGCTGATCGCGTTCAACGCTTGGCCGGGCTACGTGCAGTCGTTGATCTTTGTCCCCGGCGTGGCCTACTTGGCGACCGAGACCGATCGCATCGGGTTTTTCTTCAAATCCGCGCCGCTGAGTTTCTACAGCATCTTCGCGGTGCTCGGGACCTTTCTGCTATCGATCGACAAGGCACCGCTGCTGGGGAGTCGTTTCCGCCGCGCGATCGCGCGGGCGAGAGCGCAGCAGCCGCACGCGATGTTGCCCAAAACACACCTATCCGATGAAGTCGAAACGATCGAGCCGATGGGTTTCGAAGGCGATGCGGAATCGGCGATCGATCCCGATTATCGCTCGCATCCGCTGGAGTTCGTCGTCCCGCTGGCGACGTTGATCGGGATCGCGGTGTTGACGGGCATCTTCGGCAGCAGCCCGCAAGTTCGCTGGGCGTTCGCCGCCGCGTTCGCCGTCGCGGTTGCCATTTCACTGGTCCGTGGCATCTCGCTTTCGTCCCTGGTCGAGGGCGTCGGCGAAGGCATCAAGAGTGTCACCGTGGTGTCGGTGATTTTGGTGCTGGCGGTGGTCCTGGGCGGCTTGACGACGGAGCTGGGCGGGGGGCTTTATTTGTCGATGGCGATCGGCGACGCCGCACCGAAGCTGTTGTTCCCGGCCGCCTTGTTCATCTTGACGGCGGTGATCGCTTTTGCGACCGGAACCAGCTTCGGCACCTACGCGATCGCTTATCCGCTGACCATGCCGATGGCGATTTCGATGTCGGCCGGCTTGCCCGCCGATTCGGCACAATGGTTCGTGATGATCTGCTTTGCCGCGGTCCTCAACGGCAGCGTGTTCGGCGACCAGTGTTCGCCGATCTCCGACACCACGATTCTCAGTTCGCTGGTGTCCGACTGTGACCTGATGGAGCACGTTCGCACCCAGATCGTTCCGGCACTGCTGGCTGGCTTCCTCGCCATGATCGCTTGGACGATCGCGATGGCGGTTGTGCTGTCGGGCGCGTGAGCGGTCGATCGGAAAAAAGGCAAAACCCGGCGTTGACGTGGCAACGCCGGGTTTCGGTCATCCTGTTGGTGCGTCAACGGTTTTCAACAAGAACCTAGTATCGGAAGATCAAGTCGACTTGCAATCGATCTTCGATGATGTCTTTGAATTCCGTCAGCGGAAATTCGTAGGCGATACCGGCTTCGAAATTGCCAGTCGGTTTGACCTTCACGCCGACGTTTTGCGTCACCAAATCGTTGCCTTCCATTCCGCCGAACGGCAGGTTGATGATGTCTTGTCCGGTAATTCCCAGGGCCGGTCCGCCCGCATCGTCGGTGAAGTGCCACCAGGCGACTTCGGTGAACAGATACAGCTTGTCCAGCAAGCGAACGTCGAAGTGATTCGACCAGTGAATGGCCGAGGTCTGCAGATCGGTGTCCACGGGCAAGCGGTATCCCACCGAGGACAAGATGTGGGCGTTGCCGTTGAGCAAACGTTGGCCGCCGGTTGCGAAAATATGGAACTCGCCGTCGCCGATGTCCTGCAAGGCCCGTTGGGAACCGATCGGCAACTCGTAGGTGAATCCGGTCGACAACAAGGTGCCGCTTTGAACATCACGAAGCAGGTTGTACTTCAGACCTAACGAAACGTCCGCCCAACCGTCGTCGATCAAGCCGTCCAGGGCACCTTCGGTGTTGTCGACGATGAAACCGTCTTTGACCGCAATCAAGCTCAACCGCTCGGTCAACGCCGCGCGAAACTGCATTGCGTAAAGCTGCACCGATCCACCGGCGGGGACACCGGCGCCGATCGTCCCCGGAACATTGTGCGTCAAGAAAATCGGGCGAAGTTCGGTCAGGTTTCGCGGATCTTCGAAGAACACAAAGTTGATCATCGGGCTGATGAAATCGTCGAAGCAATGATCGCTCTTTTTGATCAAGCCGCAGCCGAACGTGTCGGCCAAATCATCCAAGCAGCCGCACGACGAACAGCCGTCGCAGCCGACGCCGTCGCAACCCATGTCGAAATCACATCCGATGTCGCACGGTGCGGAGTCACAGGAAACCAAGCCGAAAGGATCGCATCCGCCTTCACAACCCGTGTCGCAACAACCGTCATCCGCCTGCGCCCCGTGTATCGACGCCAAACACCCCAGGGCCGATAAGGCCACACTCAATCCGAGATTTTTCATAATTCACCTCCTGTTCTTGATTCAAGCCAGGGTCCAGGACGCACCTCACATCACTTCGACCGACTTGTCCTTGTCAATGCAAGCCATCGACTCCGCTAACCGGTCGGGGAAAATGCCGTCGACGCTCATCCGAAAACCCGACGCTAGCGGCAAAGTCGACGCCGACTCCAGCTGTCAAGCTGCGAAAGTGTGCGGCTAGGTCACAGGGCGGCTTGCGTTCCCCCAGTCGGCGCGACGCCAGAGGCGCACGAACGGGAATTTCCCGGTTTGGCGACCCGCGCCGCTCGATCCCGCAACCATTACGGCAGTCCGAAAAATTTGGTGCGACATGATATCACTTGTACAGTCATCCCATCTTGCCGCGCGGGGAAGTCGTTTTGCCGCATCAAGATGCTTTTCGGAGCTGTCATCGACCGTTTCGAGATTTTCGTTTCCCGCCGTGACCAGACTTGTCACGACTGCGGCGAAAACTAAGGGTGTCAAGCGAACGAGACCGAAACAGCCGTGGGAAAAATGTCACCGTTTTGGTTGTCGTCGCGACACCACACTGATACGATAATTCTGTCCACCTTCCGGCGTCGCGTCTCGACTGCTTTGGTAAGTGGATCATCCAGCGAACCAAACCGAAGGACTAAAAGGGAATGGCAAAGAAACCAAGAATGGCAACCGCCACGGCCGCCAAGGGCGTTAAACTGGATCCGGGCATGAAAACGGTTCTGGAGAAGGAACCGGGTCTGAAAACGACCCTGCAGCAGATCGAAAAGACGTTCGGCGAAGGGGCGATCATGCCCTTGGGCGCCTC
This sequence comes from uncultured Pirellulaceae bacterium, assembly GCA_964453205.1. Lineage (GTDB taxonomy): Bacteria > Planctomycetota > Planctomycetia > Pirellulales > Pirellulaceae > Crateriforma. The sequence goes on from CAYVRC010000002.1 coordinate 89,666, forward strand.
ACACAAGCTTCAAATCGACGGCATCCCGACGGGCAGCCTCAGCCTGGACATGGCCTTGGGCGGCCAGGGCATCCCTCGCGGACGAATCATCGAAGTCTTCGGGCCGGAATCCAGCGGGAAGACCACGTTGGCACTGCACATCGGCGCCGAGGCTCAAAAGGCCGGCGGCATCGCGGCAATCATCGACGCCGAACACGCTTTTGACCCGAGCTGGGCCAAGAAATTGGGGGTCGAACTGGACAGCTTGCTGGTCAGTCAGCCCAGCAGCGGCGAAGAAGCGATGCAGATCTGTGAAATGCTGGTCAAAAGCAACGCCGTCGACGTGATCATCATCGACTCGGTCGCCGCCTTGGTCCCCAAAGCGGAACTCGAAGGCGAGATCGGCGACAGCCACGTCGGCCTGCAGGCTCGATTGATGAGCCAATCGATGCGGAAGCTGACCGGTGCGATCGCGAAGAGCAAATCCGCGGTCGTCTTCATCAACCAGATTCGTGAAAAAGTCGGTGTGATGTTCGGCAGCCCCGAAACAACCCCCGGCGGTCGCGCTTTAAAGTTCTATTGCAGTTGCCGGATCGACGTCCGTCGCATCGGTGCGCTCAAGGACGGCGAAGAACAAGTCGGCCAACGCGTCCGAGCCAAAATCGTCAAGAACAAAGTCGCCCCGCCGTTCCGCGTCGCCGAATTCGACATGATGCACAACAACGGCATCAGTTTCGAAGGCGACTTGTTGGACTTGGGCGCGACGCACAAGGTCATCGACCGCAGCGGTTCTTGGTTCAAGTACGGTGAAGTCTACCTGGGACAAGGCAAAGAAAAGGCTCGGAATTTCTTGATCGAGAACGCGGACATCCGCGACGAAATCAAACACAAGGTTCTGGCCGCCGGCGGTTACGCCGCCCCGGTCGGAGAAGCCGATGATTCGCAAAACGATGAAGCCGCGATCGACGAGGAAGCGGTCGAAAACAGCTGATCACCGGTAAAGCCGGCGGAGCTTTCGAATCGGCCCCGCTCGGGTGAGAGACCTGAGCGGGGCTGTTGCTTGATGACTCAAAAAAACCAAACCGACCGAACGAACGTCAATTCGCTTTGCCTTTGGCTTCCATCTTGCCCCACGTGTCCCGCAGACCGACGATGCGGTTCAACACCAAGCCGCCCGGCCGACTGTCCGGATCGACCACGTAGTACCCCAATCGCTCGAATTGCACCCGATCGCCGATCGCGGCCTTTTCCAATTCCGGTTCCAAGTAAGCCGTCGTGACGTTCAAGGAATTCGGATTCAAATGATCCAAGAACGTCTTGCCCGTTTCCACCGTGTCGGGGTTTTCCACGTCGAACAAGCGATCGTACACACGGACTTCGGCTTGCACCGCGTGTCCGGCGCTGACCCAGTGGATCGTGCCTTTGACTTTTCGTCCCGACGTGTCTTCGCCGGACTTCGTTGCCGGATCGTAAGTGCACAAGACCTCGATCACGTTGCCGTCGTCGTCTTTGACCACGTCGTGACAATCGACGACGAAACCGCCGCGTAGACGCACCGACCCGCCCTTCTTGAGTCGAAAGAATTTTCGCGGCGCTTCTTCACGAAAGTCCTCCCGTTCGATCAGCAGGCTTCCGCTGAACGGAACGCCCCGCGTTCCCGCCGATTCGTCTTCCGGATTGTTGACCGCGGTACAGGTCTCGACATGTCCGTCGGGCCAATTCGTGATCGTCAGCTTGAGCGGATCCAGAACCGCCATGCGGCGCTCGGCCGTCCGATTCAGGTGTTCGCGGATGGAATTCTCCAAGCGAACGACGTCGATCGTGCTGTTGAATTTGGCGACGCCGACGTCGGCGCAAAAATTTCGGATCGATTCGGGGGTGTAACCCCGTCGGCGTAGCCCGCTGATCGTCGGCATCCGCGGATCGTCCCAACCGTTGACGTGCTTTTCCTTGACCAGTTGCAACAGCTTTCGCTTGCTCATCACCGTGTAGGTCAAATTCAGCCGGGCGAATTCGATCTGACGCGGGTGATGAATGCCCAAATTCTCACAGTACCAGTTGTACAGCGGACGATGATTCTCGAACTCGAGCGTGCAGATCGAAAACGAGATGCCTTCGATCGAATCGCTCTGGCCGTGTGCCCAGTCGTACATCGGGTAAATGCACCACTTGTCGCCGGTACGGTGATGTTCCGCCTTCATGATCCGGTACATCACCGGGTCACGCAGGTTCATGTTGGGCGATGCCATGTCGATTTTGGCGCGCAACGTTTTCGCGCCGTCGGGAAATTCGCCCGCCTTCATGCGACGAAACAGATCCAAGTTTTCCTCGGACTTGCGGTCGCGAAACGGACTGTCTTTCCCGCCTTCGGTCAGCGTGCCGCGATAGGCCCTGGTTTCCTCACCGGTCAAGTCACAGACGTACGCTTTGCCGTCGGCGATCAACTTTTCGGCCCACTGATAAAGCTGGTCGAAATAATCGCTGGCGTAGTGCAGTTCGTCCCACCGGAAGCCCAGCCAAGTCACATCGTCTTGGATGGAATCGACGTATTCGGTTTCTTCCTTGGACGGATTCGTATCATCGAAACGCAGGTTACAGCGACCGCCGTACGACCGTGCCAGGCCGAAGTTCAGGCAGATGCTTTTGGCGTGTCCGATGTGCAAATAACCGTTCGGCTCCGGCGGGAACCGTGTCTGAACACGATCGAATCGTCCCTGTTTCAGGTCCTCGTCGATCGCGTTCTCGATGAAATGTTTCCGCGGACGAGGTTCGACGTCCTTTTCGTGTTCGCTCATAAAGTCAAGCCGCTGCCGGTTCCGGCGTCGCCGATGTGGTTTCTTGTTCTTGGGATTTGGCTTCGTCTTCGAGCGACCGGATGAAATTGATCAGGTGCCAAACGTCCTGTTCTTCGAATTCGCCTTCGACGAAAGTCGCCGCGGGCATCGGTGTTCCGTCGATGCCGTGCATGATGCGGATGTAAAGATCGCGGGCCGCTTCGCCACCGTGGAAAGCCCCTTGGGCGAAGTTCCGCGGCTTGGCGTTGACGGGCGTCAGGGCGCCACGAGCCAACAGCGGAATCAAAGCATCGCGATCATCCGGCTTCAAGCCGACGTTCAGTGTCCAATCCTTGGTCCAGTCGTCGTAGTCGGTCGTCTGGCCGTCGCCCTTGCCGGATTCCCCGTGGCATTTGCTGCAAGCGGCGGTCTTGCCCAAGAACACTTCGCGTCCCCGTCGGACGGAAGCGGCCAAGGCATCGGCTTGGTCGCTGTTCTTGATCGACACATATTCTTCGTAACTGTCGGTCACCGGAATGTCGGCGGGCTGTTCGGGGACTTCGACGACCTCTTCCTCGGCGTCCAGCCAGGACTCGCCGACCATCTCGGCCATTTCCAAACCGAAGTCCCAGCCGTCTTCGAACGCGTCTTGACGGTCCTCGAGCGTTTCCAATTCTTCCTCGGTGGCTTCGGCCGGTGGTTCAGCGTCGACCAAGCCTTGGTGTTCGGGAACGATGATCCGATCTCCGCCTTCGAAATCCCAATCGCCTGACAGGACGGCTTCGTCGATGATGCTGCGTTCGGTCTCGCCGCGCCAGGACAGATAAATGACGTAATCGGTCAAGGCCTGTATATCGTCTTCGGTCAAATCGGCGATCTTGACCATCGCGGTGCCGTTGATGCCGTCGCGGATCAGGCGGGCGATGTCTTCACGAACGGGCTTTTCCCCACGAGGCGTCGACGTGAACTTGAAAACACCTTTGCGATAGTCACGGGGATACGGGACCACGACCGAACTGGTCGCGCCGCGTCCGTCGCCGGTCACGCCGTGGCAAGTCACGCAGTGTTTTTGGTAAAGACCGCGTCCTTCGGCTGTCGGCGGTCCAGAAGCCTTGACCAGATTGTCCATCGAGATCAGCGAAGCGAATTCCTCGTCCTCCTGGGCGAACTCCGGCAACTTCGGTTCGTCGGGCGTCCCGAACATCTCCGAAACGATCCAATAAGCATCTTCCATCGGCTGTTCCATCGGCACCTCTTCGCGGATCTGGTACTTCATCGAATGCACGAAATTCGGGTCAAAGGCCACCGGAACTTCTTGATGACAGCCGGTCAACGTCGACAAACCGAGCCACGCCAGCGGGCCGACCAAGCAGAGGTTTTTCCAAGCACGCAAACCATTCATGTCAGTACAAAATTATTAAGGGATGGAAAAGGAAGCACCGTAATTTAACAGGCACTCGTCATTTCCGGTCAAGTTGAACTGCGGATCGAGGCGACGTTTTGCAGAGCTGCGTCGATTCGTCCGCACACTTTGGATTGACCGATAATCGCCAGCGTCTCAAACATCCCGAACCCGCCGGGTTGCCCGGTCGTCGCCACCCGCAGGGCGTGAATGATATCAGCCAAGGTGATGCCCGCCCGCTGGCAAAACGAATCGACCGCCTCGCGAATCGCCTCGGCCGAGAAATCGGCCATCTGAGCGAACTCCTGTCGCAGTTGCGCGAGCCGTTCCGGGGCACCTTCGGCCTTCAGGATTCTCTTGCCGAACGCCTTTTCGTTGACTTCGAAAGCGTCGGTGAAACAGTAGGCGAACTGAAAAATGTCCCCACCCATCCGCAGCCGATCCTCCGCCGCGGCGACAACCGCCGCCAATTTGGGATCGTCGGCCGACCGGACGTAGCCCGCCGAAACCGCGAAGGGGCCGACCATCGCCGTTCGTTTCTCCACCGGCAAGGCCGCGAAAGCGTCGGCTTGGAACGACAGCAGCTTTTGCGGATCGAATGAGGCCGGCGCCTTGTTGACACGCTCGAGCGTGAACAGCTTGATCATGTCGTCGATGTCGAATTTTTCTCGTTCGCCGTCCAACGACCAACCCAACAGCAACAAGTAATTCAGCACCGCGTCGGGCAAAAAACCGATCTCGCGATAAAAATCGATGATGACCGGATTGAAAGTCGCCTCGTCGACTGAAAGGTGGCAAGCCTGGGCGATCTGCTGACCGTGCCGGAGCAAGTCGGCAAAACCTTTGTTTTTTCCGTACTTGTCCAGCTTTCGTTTGCTCAGTTTAGCCGAGCCGCCGGGTTCGGCGACGTAGGGTAAGTGTGCGTATTGCGGACGTTCGTACCCGAGACTTTCCAGGATAAAGATCTGGCGCGGGGTGTTGGGTAGGTGTTCGGCTGCGCGAACGATGTGCGTCATGCCGAAATCATGGTCGTCGACGACACTGGCCAAATGATACAGACAACTTCCGTCGGCACGCCGGATGACATGATCTTGTTCGTCGGCCCATGCGACCGTGACTTCGCCGCGGATCAAATCTTGGATCACGCATTCGCCTTCCCGCGGCATTTTCAGGCGAACGACGTGGGAACGGCCTTCCGCTTCAAAGGCTTGCGCCTGAGCATCGTCGACGGCCATCCAACGACGGTCGTAGACGAAAGATCGGCCGGCTTTCTGGGCTTCGTCACGTTGCCGCTGCAATTCCTCGGGACGCGAATAATCGCGATAGGCTCGCCCCGATGCCAACAACTGCTCCGCGGCTTCTTGATGCCGCCGGGCTCGCAGCGATTGGTAGTACGGTTCGTGCGGGCCGCCGACCTCGGGGCCTTCGTCCCAGTCCAGCCCCAGCCAGCGAAAACCGTTCAAGATCGGCGCGATCGCCTCGCTGACGTTCCGCTGGGCATCGGTGTCGTCGATCCGCAGCACGAACCGGCCGCCGGACTGTCGCGCCAGCAACCAGTTGAACAACGCCGTGCGGACGCCACCGATGTGCAGGTAACCGGTCGGGCTGGGGGCAAACCGAGTGCGGGTCATGAATGTTCGTCAATCGGGAGAAATAGCGAGGTGGAAAACATCGCCGAACATAGCCGACGATCGATGTTCGCTGTACCCGCTTTCGATCAGGCGGCCCGATCACGCCGCTTGATCTGTTTTCGCAGCCGACGCTTCTCCGCTTTGCTCAGGTTTGCCCAGTCGATGTCGTTCTCGTCCAGTTGGGCATCGTTTTCGTCGGCGTTCTGATCCGAATCCCTGCCCGATCGATCGATTGACGACTCCGGCCCGGGAGGCGTCGTGACGACATCGTCCGCCTGTTCGTGCCGTGGGGCTGGCGTTTTTCCTTTGCCCAGCCAGCCTCGCAGCCCGCCACCGCGCTGCGGCGGTGTCGGTTCGTCGACGTCCGTCGCCGAACCCTCGGTCGGTATCGGAGCGGCCTTGGCATCGACCACCGCCGGGGCATCGACCGCTTTTTCTTGCGGCGTGGCCCCTCGCCGGCCGAACCAACGGCCTTTCGTTCGCCGGGGTTTCGTGTCGCTCGATTCGGGCGGCGCAAGTTTTCGGGCGGACGACTTCTGGGCTTTGGCGAAGCGATCCTCGCGTTTGGCGGCGCGTCTCTCTCGCCACGACAAAGACGCTTCACGATCCCCCGCCGACGACTCGCTTCGGACGACAGGCAATCGGCCGACGTAGTCTCTCAGCCTGGCCATCGGCGACAGGTCGTCTTCCAACTGCCGGACTTGCCGAAGCAACAACCGCAAATAGGAGGTCACCGAGGTCCAGAAACAGGCGCAAGCCATCAGCGGTGCCGTGGTGACCAACCAGCCGCCGGTAGTAGATTCGATCCTGAATAGATTCCAGCGGACGGCGGCCGGAACGGCCAACCAGGCCCAGCCGATCAGCATCAGCGGCAGCGACGCTCGTGATCGCCGGACTTCGAGTACCAACCGGATGGCAAAAATCACACCGCCGAAGGTCAACAAGAGGCTCAACCAATCGCCGCCGCCCAAGGCCACGCGGCGGCCGAACGCAAGATCGATCGCCGCGCCGCCCCACTCCACCAAGCCGACCGACGAATCGACACTGGCCAGCAAGCAAACGACCAACACCAACCGCCACAGCCGATAGTGCCCCAAAAAATCATCGTTCCGATAGCGGCGAAGTTGATACACCAGCAGGGAGGTCCCCGCCGTCAGCGCGTACATCAAACAAATCGTCCAGCGTCCGAAACTGTCGGCTCGTTCCAGGTGAAACGGCCGTGTCAATTCCGTCCGCATCGCCAGCGGTGCCCAGGTCAGCGACAAGTAGTGCATCAGTCCGAGAAGCGACGCCCAGCCGAGAACCGCGACGGAAAACGCGGTCAGCGCGCGTCGTGTGACGGGCACCAAAGAGAACCAACGCCCACGCAACCGTCGATTGACGTGTGAACCGTAGGCGGCCGGGGGGCGCCGGGCCTCGCGGAGCTTTGCCGAGGCGCGCCGACTGGCCGGGGAAGTGTCCTCCGACGCAAATTGCTGCGTCGTGTACAGAACCCTGCGGCGTCGATCGTGGGGGCGTCGTTCGGCAGGCATCAAGGTCTTTCGCGGCAGAGTTCGGACAAGAACTCACGCTACGAAAATCGTTCGGCTTCCGTCAACGTTCGACGTCGACATTCTGATCGGGAAACCGATGTTTCACGAAGCCCTCTTTCGCCCCATCACCCGCGCCGGCAGCCCGCTCAAGTCATCAAAGAACGTGTAGAGGACCGGAATCGCCAGCAAAGTCAGCAGCAGGGACAAGGTCTGACCGCCCGCGGCCAACACCGCGATCGATCGGCGTTCTTCGGCGCCCGGTCCGGTCGCGATCAGCAGTGGCAACAACCCGGCGACGAAAGACACCGTCGTCATCAGAATCGGTCGCAATCGGTCACGATTCGCCTGCATGATGGCTTCGTGACGCGGCATGCCTTCGCCGCGCAACACGTTGGTGTGATCGACCTGCAGGATCGCAGCCTTCTTGACCACGCCGAACAGCACCAGAATCCCCAGCGCCGAATAGAGGTTCAACGTCTCACCTCCCCAGTACAAACTGATCAGTCCGAACGGAATCGCCAGCGGCAAGGACAACAGAATGATCAGCGGATAAACCAAGTTCTCGTACTGCGCCGCCAACACGATGTACATGAACACGAACGACAAGAGAAACGTCCAACCGAAATCCGCGATCGTTCGCTCGAGTTCGCGGCCACCGCCGAGCACCTCTCCGTTGAAGCCGAGCGGGATGCCGATCTCCTCCGCGGCAGCCTTCAACGCGTCGATCCGATCGGCCAACGCATAGCCGTCCGCGAGGTTCGCTCGAACCGCGACCATCCGCTGTCGGCTGAGCCGGTCGATCCGCGACGCCGAGGTGCTGAAATCAAAATCAACGACGTTGTCGATCCGTGTCAGCGAATTGGCACCCATGTCGTCGTTGACCCTCGGCATCGCCGCGTCGATCGCGGCGTTGGACACCGAAGTCATGCCGACCCCGCCCACGGACAATTGAGGCATCGGGTTGGTCCGCACGTACAACTGCGAGATCGACGGTATGTCGTTGCGGTCGATCCCGACGAGACGCAGTTCGACGTCGTAAGCGTCGCCCGCGGAACGGTCCAAGTAACGCGAGACACGATCATCGCCACCGACGGCGACTTTCAGCGTGTCCGCGATTTCGCGGACTTCGACGCCCATCGCCGCGGCCCGCTGGCGATCGATGTTGGCCAAAAGTTCGGGATTGTCGATCTGCAGCGTCGAGTAAACATCGACCAAACCCGGGATCTCCATGGCTCGCTCACGCAGTTCCGTGCTGAACTTTAGCAGTCGATCGGCGTCCGGCCCGGTGATGGCGTAGTCGATATCGACCGGCGCGCCCTGACGAAGCGACGTCAGATTTCGCACCGACAGTCGCAAGTCACTGACGGATTTCAATCGGTCCCGAATCTCGGTCATCTTGTCACGTTGACTGAAATTACCTCGAAAGGCGGCTCGTGGATCACCTTCGAGCAGTCCCCGCCAAAGCCGAGCGAACGAAAACGTTCGCTCGCGACTGTCGATCAACCGCACGAACATGCTGGCACGACTGATGTCGCCACCGCTGCGTGTGCCCACGGTCGTCAAGACCGTTTCCACGCCTTGCACCTGAGACAATTCCGCTTCGACCCGCTGCACGGTTTCCCGCATCGCGGCCATGCTGGCACCCTGCTTGGCTTCGGCACGGACTTCGAATTCGGATTCGTCCACGTTCAGCGGAACGTAATCCCGCGGTACCAGTTGGCTGAGCGGAATGTTCGACCCGATGACGACAATCACGACGGCCAAGACGGCCCAGCGGAATCGAAGGGACTTGGCCAGCATCCACAAGTAAACGCTTTCGATCCAGCCGTAAAATCCGCGGCGTGACTTGGGAGCGGAGTCCGACTTGCCGACGCGTCGCAGCAATTGACTGCACATCATCGGTGTCAACGAAAAACTGATCAGCATCGAGATCAGGATCGCGACCGTGGCGGTCACCCCGAACTGAAAAAGCATGCGGCCGGTCACGCTGGACAAGAACGAAACGGGCAAGAACACGATGACCAACGAGATCGTCGTCGCCAACACCGCCAAAGCGATTTCCTTGGTGCCTTTCACCGCGGCTTCCGCCGGTGCCATGCCTTTTTCTTCGATGCAGTGGAAAACGTTTTCCAGCACCACGATCGCGTCGTCGATCACCACGCCGACCATCAAAACCAACGCCAACATCGTGACGTTGTTCAGCGTGAAGCCGAACCATTTCATGAACGCAAAGCTGGCGATGATCGACGCGGGGATCGCCACCGCGGCGATCAGCGTGCTTCGCCAAGACCGCATGAAGATCAGCACCGTCAGGCACGCCAGAATGCTGCCCGAGATCAAGTGTCGCTCGATCTCGTGAAGCGCTTCGACGATGTAGCGTGACTGATCCTGGATGATCTCCACGCTAACGTCTTCGGGCAACAGATCATCGCACCGCGGCAAACGCTGCTTGATCCCTTTGATCACCGCGACGGTGTTTTCACCCGATTGACGCTGGACCTCCAAGACGACCGCCGGTTGTCCGTTCAGCCGGGCCAAGGTCCGGACTTCTTTCGTGCCGTCGGTCACCGTTCCCAAGTCGTTCAGACGCACCGGAACGCCATCGACGGTGGCGACGACCAGTTCGGGAAAGTCTTTCGCGTCGGCGACGCGACCGAGCGTCCGCAACGCTCGTTCCCGATTGCCCTCGTCGACACGACCGCCGGGGACTTCCGCGTTTTGACGCACCAAAGCGTCGCGGACCTGCAAGATGGACAAGCGATGGGCGGCCAAACGATCGGCTTCCACGTCGACTTGCACGGCGCGGTCGGCGGCCCCGGCGATCGAAACTTCCCCCACGCCCTTGGAGGATTCGATGACGTTCTTGACGAAACGATCCGCAAGCACGAACAGTTCGCGGGACGAACGCGGCCCGGAAACCGCCAGCGTCATGATCGGCGACGAATCCAAATCCCGCTTGGCCACCGTCGGCGGATCCATGCCCGACGGCAGTTGGCCACCGATGCTGGAAACGGCGTCCCGGACGTCTTGGATCGCCGCGTCAATGTCACGATCCAGTTCGACGGTGATGATCACGAACGATCGCCCGTCCCAGCTGATCGATCGCAACTCCTCGATGCCCGCCACGGTCGCCACGGCGTCTTCGATGATCGCGCTCACCTCCGATTCGACCTCTTCGGCCGCCGCACCGACGTAAACCGAACTGACGTAGATTTGCGGCAAGTCCATGTTAGGAAATCGATCGACACCCAACGAAGGAAACGCGACGATCCCCGCGACGACCAAGGCCGTGATCAACATCAAAGCGAACACCGGCCGTTTCACACAGACTTCAGCAAGCCAATACATTGCGGCGTGACCCTTCCCCGAATCGGTTGCCTAGATACCCGAATTGAAAGCACGCCATATCATACTTGGTTCACCATCGGCGTGGTCCGAGCGGCGTGGCGGATCGCCGAGAGATGGAGGGTCGTCGGATTTCGCCCACGCGGCGGCCCGGGATCGGGACACGAATATCTTCCCGATTCGCCGACGCTGTCCGACGGCGAGACTTGACGTTGGCACGCCGCGTACCTTTACTGGACCGGTTCCCCCGCCACGGGCACTTCGTCCATCCGATCGCCACGCACGCTCGTGTTGCCATGAACCCAGACGACAAACATCTCATGCCCGCGGGCGTCGCGGCGCGACGCGCCGACACGGCACAGTTTGTCGAATTCGAAATCGATGGACGCTGCTACGCGTTCCCGATCCAACAGATCCGCGAAATCGTCATCCTCAAGGACGTCACGCCCACGCCACAGGTCGCGCCCTATGTCGACGGCGTCAGCAACCTACGAGGACAGATTATTCCGATCATCAACCTCCGCGTGCTGTTCGGGCTGACCCGCCGACCGGTCGACGACGAAACGCGAACGATCGTCGTCAACGTCGGTGAAAAAACGATGGGATGTACGGTCGACCTTGTCTCCCGCGTGCTCCGCATCGGCAAGGACGAGATCCGCGAGGCACCCGAGACCGTCACGGCGGACGGGCGAACCTACATCGAAGGCTTCATCAAAACGGAACAGAGACTCGTCATCGTCTTGAACGTCGAACAATTGCTACGCCTCGAGAACTTACAACAGATCCGAAACCTTCCGGAAATCGGTTCGTCCGCTCCGACGAACGGCCCCAACGGCTAGCCGGAACCTTTTCACACAACTTTTGATCCACCCCCGGTTTGTCCCATGGCTAAATCCGCTCCGCGAGCCCGTCGCACCACCGCAAACTCACGGAACAGTCGTACCGGTTCGTCCGACTCCCAAGCCGCGGAACTGGCGTCGATGAGGGCATTGGTCCAAGCCATCGATCGATCGCAGGCGACCATCGAGTTCAAACTGGACGGCACGATCGTGACGGCCAACGAAAACTTTCTCGACGCCATGGGCTACACGCTGGAGGAGGTTCAGGGAAAGCATCATCGCATTTTTGTCGATCCGGTCGAAGCATCCGGCCCTCAATACAGAGACTTTTGGCGAACCTTAGCGGACGGTCACTATCACCAAGCCGAATTCCGACGCCTGGCCAAAGACGGCAGCGAAGTTTGGATCGCCGGTTCATACAATCCGATCCTGGATTCGAACGGTCGGCCGACCAAGGTGATGAAGATCGCCACCGACGTGACCGAGCGAGTCCGTCTGCAACAGATGGCCGATCAGCAGCATCAACGGTCCGAACAATTGACCCGCGAGGTCATCGAATGTGCAAACGAGTTTGCCGAGGGTGCGCGGGTGATCGCCGAAAGCAGCGCGACGCTCAGCGATGGCGCCCAGTCGCAAGCCGCTTCGGTCGAACAGATGACCGCCTCGATCGATGAACTGACCAATTCGATCCAGCGGATCTCGCAAAGCACGACTCATTCACGCGATCAGGCCTACGCGACGATGCAAATCGCGACCGAGGGCGGCGCCGCGGTCGGTGAATCCTTGAACGCGATGCAGTTGATCGAAAAATCCAGCGAACAGATTTCAGAGATCATTCAGGTCATCAGCGAAATCGCCAGTCAAACCAACCTGCTCGCGCTCAACGCCGCCATCGAAGCGGCCCGGGCCGGCGAGCACGGCCTGGGCTTCGCCGTCGTGGCCGACGAGGTCCGAAAGCTGGCCGAACGGTCCAGCGAAGCCGCCAAAGAAATCACCACCCTGATCAAAGAGTCCACGCGGCGGGTTAACGAGGGATCGCAACTTTCCAAACGTGTCGGCACGGCTTTGCAAAGCATCGTCTCGGCCGTCGAAAAATCGGCCGAAAGGATCACCGAAATTTCCGACGAAACCGACGCGCAAAGCGTCAGCGCGACGCAAGTCCAACAAGGCATCAAGATCATTTCGGATACCACCGAATCGAACGCAGCCAGCAGCGAAGAATTGGCCGCCAGCGCCGAACAATTGACCGCCCAGGCGAGAACCTTGCAAGATTTGGTCGGCAAATACCAGGCTTAAATGATCGTAATCGTGACGTTCCGGCCGACGGAGCGTGACTGCTGCGGGAAAACGAAAGACGGCAATCAATCGTTTCGGATGGGATGGCAGGACGTGATCGAAGTTTCCGCGGAACAGTTCAAGCGATTCCAAGCGTTGATCTACAGACACAGCGGCATTCGATTGGATGACCGCAAGCAGACTTTGCTGACCAGTCGGCTGCAGCGGAGATTGCGGGTCCTGGAAATGGACGACGTCGATCACTATTTCGCCATGGTCAATCGACGCGGAAATCCGGCGGAACTTCAAGAATTGCTCGATGTCATCACGACCAACGAGACGTCATTTTTTCGCACCCAACAACATTTCGACTGGTTCAGCCACGAGTTCATTACACAAATGGTCGGCCTTGCAAGAAAGGGACGACGAAAAAAACTGTTGCGGCTCTGGTCGGCTGCCTGTTCGATCGGCGCGGAACCCTACACGCTGCTGTTTTGCCTGCACGACCATCGCGCCAAACTGGCGGATTGGAAAGTAGAAGTCTTGGCGTCCGATCTCTCCCAAACCTCACTGAACACCGCCCGCCAAGCCCGATTCGGCAAACGATTGATCGACGGCTTGTCCCCTAACTTGACACGACGTTTTTTTCGCGAATCCACCGACAACCCCAATCACTTTCAAGTCCGTGAAGAATTTCGAAATCGAATCGACTTTTTTCAACACAACTTAATGCGTCCGCTAAACCGTCCGCCGATGGACTGCATCTTTCTCCGCAACGTGCTGATTTACTTCGACGAACCTTCCAAGAAAATAGTATTGCAAAACGTCACGGATGCCTTGGCGAAAGGCGGATACTTGGTGATCGGGCCGTCCGAGGGTATCTACGGTTTGGAAACACCTTTGACAAAAATTTCGACGTTCCTTTATCAGAAAACGACGTGAACAACGACAACGAATTGACCGGCGACGACCCGTCCGATGATGCTTACGCATCGGATGATTTGAGTCAGTACTTGCAGATGTACGTCGACGAAACGGAAGAACAACTCGACGACTTGGTCGAAACGATGTTGGTGCTGGAGGAGTATCCGCACGACGACGCTTCGTTGTCCGCCGCGTTTCGACTGCTTCATTCGATGAAGGGTGCGGCCGGAATGATGGGGTTCGACCAGATCACCGTGCTGACGCACCATTTGGAAACTCGCTTCGAAAGACTCCGCAGCGGACGCATCGAATTAGATCGCGTGACGATGAATTTGACGCTCCGGTGCATCGACTTTCTGCGTCAGTGCAACGAACGACTGCGTCAGAACGCCGATTTGGCCACTCCCGATGTGTTGTTGAAAGAGTTGCGAGAGTTGGAGGAACGCACCGAACACGAACTAGCCGTCGAATCGCAGCGGCACGTCGCCACCGACGAAACTCAAGATACGGCTGTCTCCGACGTCAGGCCCCGCGAACCGACGGCGGAAGAATCGACGTCCCCGGACGTGTCGATTTCGTTGGATCTTGGGACGGACTATCACGTCGTCATTCACATCAACGCACACGTCACTTTGAAAGAGATCAAAGCGCGGAGCGTGGCTTCGCTCTTGGACGACTTAGGGGAAATCAAGGCGACGCGACCGGACCTCGCGGAATTGGAAGAAGCCCACGAATTGCTCGTTTTTGACGTCATCTTATTCACCGAGCATTCGCCGCAACGGATCATCGAAGTCGCACTGGTCGACGGCGTCGACGCGATCGACGTTCGGCAACCTCGCGATTCCGAAGCCCCATCGATCGCCACATCGAGAGACCGACCGCAAGCCGTCGCCCCGTCAACGTCCGAGCCCGACGGTCCCGAAACCGAGGGCGACTCGATCGCGGGGAAAGACCCCGGCGAAGGATCCGCTCAGACGGACGTGCCACCGGAATCAACGTCCCCCAAGGCGACGGGCAACAAGATCAGCGAAACGATGCGGGTGGACATCGATCGCTTGGACCAGCTGATGAGCTTGGCGGGCGAACTGGTCGTCAACCGCGCCCAGTTCGTTCAAGTCGCCGCCGACATCGGAATCGGGTTGCGGCGTTTGAGATCGGTGAATCGGGCGAGCGATTTTCGGGACACCCTGACGCGAACCATCGAGAGATTGCGGTCGGGCAGCCGAGAACCGTCGGTCGAAGGTGACGATTGGTCGTCGCTGATTCAGGAACTCGAAAGCGGCCGGGAGACGCTGGAACAACAAAACGCGGTTTGGGAAGAAAGTCGACGTCATTTCGGTCGCCTGGACGACGCGATCGATCAACTCTCGCGTGTCAGTGATTCGTTGCAGCGGGGCGTGCTGGGAACTCGCATGGTTCCCGTCGGGCCGTTGTTCAATCGCTTCAAACGCGTGGTGCGTGACCTCTGTCAGGATCGCAACAAACAAGTCGCTTTGCTCCTGGACGGTGAAAGCACGGAACTGGACAAACGCATGATCGACGCGTTGGGGGATCCCCTGGTGCATCTGGTGCGAAACTCCATCGATCACGGCATGAAAAGCACCGATGAGCGGATCGCGGCGGGCAAGCCGGCCGAGGGGACCGTGTCGCTTTCGGCACAGCACCGCGGCAATCATGTCTACATCGTCATCCAAGATGACGGCGGCGGAATCGACGACGCCAAGATCCGCAAACGACTGGTCGACCGTGGAATCTTGGATCAAAACACCGCCGCACAGCTCTCGCGGAGCGAAGCGATCCGGTACATCTGGCATCCCGGATTCAGCACCGCGGAACAAGTGACCGATGTTTCAGGACGCGGCGTCGGCATGGACATCGTCAGGTCGCGGATTACCGAATTGGCCGGCACGATCGAAACCGAAAGCACCCTCGGCGTCGGCACGACGTTCATGCTGAAATTGCCCCTGACCCTGGCGATCATCAGCAGCCTGATGGTGCGAATTCGCGGAATCGTGTTTGCCATCCCGAAAGATGACGTCCGCGAAATCGTGTTGATCCCCGATGACGAAATCATCTCGATTCAAGGAACGCGAACGTTCGAAGTTCGCGGGCAGTACGTCCCCCTGATCACCGTCGACGAACTCTTCGATTGGAACCGACCCGAGTCGGAAGCGACCGAAGAAACCGCAGGGACCGAGGACCAACATTTCGATTTTTCCAGAACGATGACGGAAATCGCGATCCTTCAGTCGGGCGATCGCATGATGGGACTGAAGGTCGACCGATCCATCGGTAGCCAAGACGTCGTGATCAAATCGCTGAGCGAAAACTTCATCAACATCGACGGATTCGCGGGAGCCAGCATTTTGGGAAACGGTTCGGTGGCACTGATGCTGGATGTGGCTGCTTTGCTTAAGATGGCGATTCGTGAAAACGATCGAAACGGACATCGAGATCGTTCCGGTCCGGTCGGCTTGCCGATCGACGCGGCCGGGGAAAACCCATTGGTCGACGGCAAAGCACGGTGAACGAATCCCTCCGCATGGGCGAAATCGGTATCGGTCGATCCGATCAAACACTGCGAACCCTACTGGGTTCGTGCGTGGCCGTCGTGATCTATGACGGCCGAAAGCGGACGGCCGGCATGGCTCATATTCAATTGCCCGATTCGGGCGGCAGGCGGGGCTTGCCGCTCGGCAAATACGCCGACACGGCGATTCCCGAGTTGGTTCGACTGGTCGAAGGGCTCAGCGGCGGTACGTTCGAACCGGTGGCGTACGTCGCCGGTGGAGCTGACATGTTTCGGGCGATCCGCCGGCCCACGGTCGGGCAGTTGAACGTCCTGGCCGTCGAATCCATCCTGAAAACCATGCAGATTTCCGTCCTGAGCCGCCATTGCGGCGGCAATCAGGCAAGACGCATGTGGTTCGAGATCGAAACGGGCTCGGCCATCGTCGAAACGCTGAGGCTACGACCCGCCGATCCGGGCGAAACGCCGATGGATAGTTTCATGCCAAGGACGCAAATGTGAAGGATCAGCCGTTGACGGACCGAGACACCCAGGCCGAACCGCTTCGGGTTTTGATCGTCGATGATTCGGCGCTGTATCGGCAAGCCATCTCGGCGGCCCTTGACGACATGGCCGGTGTCCGCATCGTCGGCATTGCCAAGGACGGACGGCAGGCGATCGACGAAATCGTCCGCCTGTCTCCCGACGTCATCACGCTGGATGTCGAAATGCCGAACATGAACGGCATCGAAACGTTGCGGGAGATCCATCGTCGCAAACTCGACGTCGGTGCCATCATGGTCAGCAGTTTGACCGAAGCCGGCGCGAAGGTCACCCTGCAAGCCTTGTTCGAAGGAGCCTTCGATTTTATCGCCAAGCCGACCGGCGGCATCACCCGCTCACGCGACGTTTTGCGCGCGGCGTTGGCGG
This sequence comes from uncultured Pirellulaceae bacterium, assembly GCA_964453205.1. Lineage (GTDB taxonomy): Bacteria > Planctomycetota > Planctomycetia > Pirellulales > Pirellulaceae > Crateriforma. The sequence goes on from CAYVRC010000002.1 coordinate 106,806, forward strand.
AAAAGCTGGACGCTTTCCGAACGAGCCGGATCGATTCTTCCGCGTCGGCCAGCGGGCAAGAGTCATCGCGAGCACCGATCGCCCGGCCTCACGACATCGATCTGGGCAACAGCCCGGCGGATTCACCGGGATGCGATGCCGTCCTGATCGGCTCATCTACCGGTGGCCCGCAAGCTCTACGTCACGTCTTGCCAAGATTCGACGACGGTTTTCCGACGCCGATCATTCTGGTACAGCACATGCCGGCCAACTACACCGACATGATGGCCAAACGAATCAGTGAGGAGTGTTCCCTGCCGTTGGCCGAAACCCACGACGGCGATGTCATCCGAGCCGGTCGAATTCACGTGGCTCCCGGCGGTCGGCATTTGAGTTTCGTGCCACGAGGTTCCGCGATCGTCGCGAGGCTGACCGATGATCCTTCGGTCAACAGTTGTCGGCCCTCGGTCGACTACACGCTCGGTAGTGCGATCGACATTTACGGTGGCAGTTTGTTGGCCGTGATCATGACCGGGATGGGCAAAGACGGCTTGGCGGGATGTGAACGCCTGAAAAGCCTTGGCGGATCGGTTTATGCCCAGGATGCCGCCACCTCCGCCGTCTACGGCATGCCCAAAGCCGTCATCGAGGCGGGCCTAGCCGATCGCGTGCTACCGCTGGCGAAAATCTCCGCCGCGATCACGCGTCACGTTCACCGTCGAGGCAACGTCAGAATCTCATGAACTTCCAGGCCGAATCATCGAACAACGGACACGCGAACGTCAACGTGCTGATCGCGGAAGACAACCGCTTGCAAGCCAAAATTTTGGAAGATCGGCTGACCAAAGCGGGCTACGAGGTTCGCGTCGGTCGCGACGGTGCGGAAGCCTTGGAATTGGCCAAACGTCAGCCACCCGACATCATCGTGTCGGACATCGAGATGCCTCACATGAGCGGTCACGAACTCTGCCGCGCGATCAAGTCCGACGCGGCGTTGCGATCGGTCCCGTTGATTTTGTTGTCGACGCTTTCGGAACCCGAGGACATCATCAAAGGGCTCGATTGCGGGGCGGACAATTACGTCACGAAACCCTATCGTCTCGCCTACCTGATCTCACGAATGGAATCGTTGCTACGCACGCCGATCGAAGAACGCGACGACGACTTGCTGGAACTGGACGTGACGCTCGCCGGCACGGCCTACAAAGTTCGCTCCGGACGACAGCAAGTCTTGAATCTGCTGGTGTCCACGTTCGAAAATGCCGTGGAAAAAAATAAAGAGCTATTGCGATACAACGAAGACTTGACGATCGCCAAAGAGCAACTCGACAAATGGAATAAGAAGCTGGAGTCGATGAACGACCGCATGACCCGTGACCTCGACGCGGCGGCGAAGATTCAACATTCCCTGTTGCCCAGTGGCGTGCCGGAGACGAAGCGGGTTTCCTTTGCGTGGAAATACCTGCCTTGCGACGAACTGGCCGGTGACTTTTTGAACTTCTTTGAATTGGACGAAAACCATCTCGCCATGTTCGTCGTCGACGTCAGCGGCCACGGCGTTGCGTCATCCTTGCTGTCGGTCACGGTGGGACGCGTGTTGACGCCGGACGTCGGAGCATCCTCTTTGTTGGCGCAGTCCGGTCCCGACGGAACCACCCGGATCACGCCGCCCGCCGAGGTCGCGGCGGAACTGAATCGGCGATTTCCGATGGAGGATCAAGGACATCTGTACTTCACCATGGTTTACGCCGTGCTGAATTTACAGACGCTCGAGCTTCGCTACGCTTCGGCCGGTCACGAGCCGATGGTTCACATCCCCAAAGGTCAGCCGCCCAAGATGCTGCCGGCCGAAGGCTTCGCGATCGGATGGATGGAAGACGTCGAGTACGACGAAATCACGGTGCAACTGGCCGCCGGTGACCGACTGTATCTGTACTCCGACGGCATTCCCGAAGCCTTGGACGAAGATCTCGCGGAGTTTGACGACACAAGGATGCTGGAACTCATGCACCGCTGTGCTCAGGAGCCTCTCGGAACAAGCGTCGAAACGATTTGCGACGTCATCAAACGCTGGTGTCGGGTCAACGGTCCCAAGGACGACATTTCACTGCTCGGCGTTCAGATCCACTAGCGGCGAAACTTCCGACCGCAAGACCTCGATCTTCGATTCCGCTTGCGGCGGCGCCAGCCAACCGGAACTCGGCGTCGGCAGATTTCGGGCTAGCAAATAAATCAGCATGACCGACGCCACGGTCCAAGCGAACCTTGGCGAATTCGGAATCTGGCGTCGCCGTTGATGTCGCTGCCACAGCAACCCCGCCGCGAACACCGGAGCGGCCAAAACCAACAGCGGATTGTTGCGGATCGCTCCGCCGATGTCGCCGTGAACAAGCGAATGAATCGCGCGTGTCGATCCACAACCCGGACAATGCAACCCCGTCCAATGATGCAGCACACATTTCGGATAGAAACCGTGATCGCCGGGCGGGAAGCTTCGCAGCACCCAGACGCCGGCGGAACCGATCATCGCGGCAACGAATAGGATCCGCCAATTCTTCCCTCGCATCGCCGCGTCGACTTTCCGTTGGTGCAACACCCGATCCATCGGACTAGAAGTTGACGGGAGGCCCGTTGGCGTTTCCGGCGGCCCCGATGACCGCCAAAATCTGAACGCCGAAGACCAAGAGGTTCGCCAGCAGGCCCAGCCCGAAAGCGATCCAACACCATTTCTTGGCGTTATCGGAGGCCTGATAAGCACCGGCAAAGTCGCCCGCGTTCCATTTGGAATCGACCTGGGCCGCGTACACGATCGCGACGATGCCAAGGATCAGACAACAACACAGCGTGACCAAAATCGACGGAACCAAATAGTTCGGCGGTTTTTCACCCGGAGCCATCCCGCCCCCACCGGCCACACCGGCACCGCCGGCCGCCGCGTAAGGATTCGCCGCAACACCGCCGGGTGGTGCCAACGGCGCGCCACACGAAACGCACGACGGAGCGCCGTCGGCATTCCGAGTTCCACAACTGCGACAATACATGCTTGATCCTTCAAAAAAACAAGTTCAGGGCGTTCGTGCCGCCGCACGCCGCACACACGACAGTGACCTCGGGAATGTCTGGACAGAAATATAGAAGCACCCCGCGGGGGGTGCCACACGACGTGTCGACTTTCGTTCGTTTTGAATCCGATCGTCGCCCCACCGGCATGGCCGTCGCGAAGGAATCCCTCGGCGACGGCGGAAGACTCAGTTCGCGATCGATTCTTGAGGTTGCGCCGCCTCGGGGGCCCAGGCTTCTTCAACACGTTTTCGCGTGGTCCGCCAAGCGGCTTGTTGGCTGGCTTGTCGGGCCTCGGAGCGTCCGTCCATGGGCCAGTTGGGGTCGGGGCGATGCGCGGCGGCAAAGATCTGTTCGGCCCGCGCGACTTGATCCGGATGCGAATCGGCAAGGTCATCGCGTTCACCGCGATCGGTTCGCAGGTCATAAAGTTCGATCGGCCGGTCGATGCCGTTGCGGACCGCTTTCCAATCGCCGAAGCGGGCCGCTCGGATCGGCTTGCCTTCGTGTAATTCCCAATAGAAATAATCTCGCCGCGGAGCCTCGCCGCCCTTCAGGTAGCCGACCAAAGACTCCCCGTCGGTCTCGAAACCGGGCGGCGGCGAGGCACCGCTCAACTCGACCAACGTCGGCATCACGTCCCAGAATGCCCAAGGGGATTCGTCGACTCGCCCGGCCGGGACCGTGCCGGGCCACCAAGCGATCGCGGCTTGGCGAAGCGCCCCCTCGTACAA
>CAYVRC010000002.1:110678-112139 GCA_964453205.1 uncultured Pirellulaceae bacterium
TCGTCGATCTCGTGTCGCCCATGGGGCAGTGTGATCGCGTAAAACAAGAAGAACGGTTGACCGGCGTGTTCTTTCACCCACCGGATCATATCGTCCTGAATCAAGGTTTGCGCGTAGGTCTTTCCGACCGACCGGCCGTCGTTCCCCGGCAGCAAGAATGGCCGGTCGTCGTCGTACAAGTAAGTCGGAAAATAGCTGTGCGCGTGACGCTGGCAGTTGTAGCCGAAGAAATGGTCGACGCCTTGATTCATCGGACTGCCGCTGGAATCAAAGAATCCCATGCCCCATTTGCCGAAGGTCGCGGTCGCGTAGCCCGCCGACTTGGCAACCTCCGCGATCGTCATGGTTTCGTCGGGCAAAGGGAATTGGCCTTCCGGCGCGACTTCGTAGTTACCGCGAACCGGACAGTGTCCGCTGTGCAGGCCCGTAAAGAACGTCGACCGACTGGGGGCACACACGCTGGTTCCACAGTACGCTTGCATGTACCTCGTCCCCTCGGCGGCCATTCGGTCCAGCCGGGGTGTCTGAATCAGCTCCTGTCCGTAGCACCCCAAGTCGCCCTGGGCGATGTCATCGCTGAGCACAAAAATCACATTCGGCGGACTCGCCGAGGAGACAACACCAGCAGAAACCAGTAAGACGACAAGCGGGATCGCGACACGGGGGGCCGTCCCGGAGGGCAAAGTGAATCGTCGCATCGAAAACGGTATCCTGTGGGCGTAAAAAATTTCGCGTTCAGTATAGTGAGGCTTCGCGGCTCGTTGGCGAATCGCGTTTCCTACCTTGAATGACCCGCCCCATGAACTCTCACTCGACACCAGCATCGTGCCCGCAATCGACGCACTCGCCACGTTCTCATTGGCTGTCGCTTCTGTCGCTGCTCTTTGCGATCCACGCTCTTGACGTACCCGCACAAGCCGACGAGTTGCCCAACGTCCTGTTCATTTTGACCGAGGATCAGGGGGCTCACCTGAGTCTCCTGGCCGCCCTGCGGACGTGGGCCGAGGAAACGGACGATTCGGCGATCCGATGGGAAAGGGAGTGATCGGATGCGTAGCTGCTTCACTGATGGCACCGCGTTGCTGGTCGGATTGTCGACGCTTTGGATCGCTTGTCCGCGCTCGGCGGCACAATCCGTCGACATGTCGGAAATCGCGAAAGAGTCCAATGATGTCCGGATGTCGACCGACGGCGATGTGACGTCGATTCGCACGACCGGGCCGGATCCGTTCGTGTGGTTCTCGATCCCGCCGATTCAGCGAAGCGATCGCCAGCGTATTTTCCAGATGGAATATTTCTGCGCCGCGGGGATTCGCAATCTTCAGTGGCATGTCGGCCACCCGGCCCGCGCCGGGGGGTTCACCCGGATACCGGATCTGGCACCGGCCGAAGGCTGGACGACGTATCAATTCAATCTGAGTCGCCCTGTTCCCGACGTCATCGGTCCCGACGTCATCGGTC
>CAYVRC010000002.1:112239-116295 GCA_964453205.1 uncultured Pirellulaceae bacterium
CAATTCAATCTGAGTCGCCCTGTTCCCGACGTCATCGGTCCCGACGTCATCGGTCACAGCGACCCGGTGCGAGTTCGTTTCGACTTGGGCGATCGACGCGGCGTGTCTTTGCAGATTCGCGGGATGCAAGTCCGAGACTTCACCGACCAGGATTTGCGACGGGAGCAAGAAGTCCGGGCCAAGCGTCACAACAAAATCCGGCTCGCCGAGATCATTCGCCGTGCCCACCAGCGGGAGTGGCCCGCCCGCATCGAATCGGCGATCTGGACGCCGAACGAACTGCGACTGAAGGCAAAGGTCTCGGGGGCAACTGACGCGACGCCGCTGTTTGCCGTTCCACGGTTTCCGCATCAGGTCGCGGCATCGCCCCCGACGTCGGCGGAGCTGGATCGACGCATTCCGCTTTCTACTGATGGCGAAAATTCTTTTGCCGCGACGATTCCGGTCGCCACCGAATCGCCGCTCCGCCGTCCCGGCGTTCGCTGGCAAGTGATTCGATTGGCGACGGATGAGATTGCCACGGGCGACGAATCGAACTCGGCCGAGGTCCTGTCGGCCGCCACGTATCCCGAACCGGTTTGTCTGAACTCGGACATCGTGGCACCGAAACGATTGGCGGCGGCCAAAGGCCTGACGTGCATCACCTCTCGACTGAGTCCCGACCAACTTCGTGAACTCGGATTGCAGCACGCTTCGATCAACTTATCGCTGGCCGGTTTGATCAGCGAGACCGCCGAGCCGGGATACGGCCCTCGAGTTTTGCTCGGGAAAACTTGGTGGATTCACGAAGGCCGCCTGCGTTCGCTGGACCGTAACGTGGCGACGGCCGAGGAGGCGGGACTCCAACTGGCCGCGATCGTGTTGATCCCCAACCGCCCCGAAACCGATTCGCCCCTCGTTCATCCGGAAGCCGATCCCGCGGGCACGTACGCGATGCCTGACCTGACCGCCCCGCGTCCGGTTGCGATGTATTCGGCGATCTTGGATTTTCTGGCCGAGCGGTACAGCGGTGGACCCGCGGCGCGGGGTCGCGTCGATCACTGGATCGTTCACAACGAAGTCGATTACGGATGGCAATGGACCAACATGGGCCACCAGCCCTTCGAGATCTTCATGGATCACTACGTCCGATCGATGCGGCTGATCGACCACGCGGTTCGCACCCACAATCCGCACGCCCGCGTTTTCATCTCGCTGACGCATCGTTGGAACACCACGGACAATCGGGCTTGGAAAACCTATCCGCCACGCGACATGCTGGACTGGCTAAACCGTCACAGCAAGATCGCCGGCGACTTTCCTTGGGGCGTCGCTTATCACCCTTACCCGCAAAGTCTGTGGAAGGCTGACACCTGGAACGACACCCAGACGACCGACGACATCGACACACCGTTGATCACGGTAAAGAACCTGCAAGTCCTCGATCGTTTCATGCACTTACCCGAATCACGCACCGCCGACGGCGATGTCCGCGATGTGATCTGCAGCGAACAAGGCTTTCATGCCGAGGCATCGGATCCCCGGCAATTGGAAACACAAGCCGCGGCGCTGCTGTACACGTGGCAGCAGCTTCGTCGTTGCCCGTCGATCTTGGCGTTCGACTACCACCGGCCGAGCGACCATCCCCTCGAGGGCGGCCTGATGCTGGGCTTGCGAGGACTACCCGACGAAACCGACCCAGTGGGGAAACCTAAACCTGCCTGGGACGTTTACAAAAACATCGGCACACCGTTGGAAGCGGCGGATCGGCGACGACTGCAGCATCACTGGCAATGACGTGGTAACCGCCAGCCCGGGTGACCGTTCAGCCGCGGCGTTCCGAATCAAGCAACGATCATTTCAAGGCCCTGAGGATCCACGCCGAGCATCCGATGACCGCAGCGAAAACCGTGATTCCAAGCCACGGAACTCGGTGAGGTGTCGCGGGGGCCCGGCCGATCGGCAATCCGTCCGCGGCAACGTGAACGGCTCCAAGTCTCAGTTGCAAGGGCGTGGCCGACCGGCCGGTCGTGACGGAGATTTCAATTCCGCCCTGTTTCTCCATTGGCCCCCTGGCCGTACACAGTCGGGTCGGCGTCTGACCCCTACTATGACCAAAAAACTCATAAAATCCGTGAGATGATCGTTTGATTCCTACGGCGGAGCTTCCTCGACCAACCGCGGGAAAGGTTTCATAAGTCAAGTGACCGTCTCGCATGCACATCACCTTCATGACGAATTTACCGGCAGGGGTACGAACGTGGGAGATGGACGCGACGTTCTGCCTGTCCCCAAAATCGCAAGGTCTGCAAGCCTGGTGAGACCACGACGGTGACGGTGACGCACGTCGCCGGTTCCAAACGCGCCGATTCCATGTCTCAGTTTAACCTGCTGCTTCACGGCAAGGATGAACCTGTCGTATTCAAGGTTCACGCCAAAGTTCGGGGGAGGCTGAATCTTGAGTCGTTGTCCGAGTCCGTATTTTTGAGTAGCGACGCTGCTGATCGAGTGCGGCAATTTTGGGTGTCGACTCGTTTCGGGAACTCCGCTGACGAATTGTCTGTCGACAGCGACAGCGAATGGCTTGACGCAAGTATTCCATCGATCGGTGGCCATCGCTATTTGCGTCTAAGACTTCGGCCCGATCAGTTGCCGGTTGGCCGACATGCCACAATGGTCAGCCTGCAGGACGGCGAAGGGAATCACGTCTCACAAGCCGTTTATGCGACAAGGCAAGCCGACCTGCGGGTCGTCCCGCAGTCTGCGATGATCGATCTGAAATCTCGCAAACCCAGTCGGCACCTGCTGTTGATTGCGGATAAAATTCGTTCGACCTTCGATCCCGCGCGGGATCTTCAAATTGACTATGACCGTGAACTATTAAGTGTGGAATTTTCGCGTCAGGGCGAAGTACCCGTTATGCTGTTGCAGTCGCGAAACAACAAGATGTTATCGCCGACCGAAGTGAAACTCTCGTTAAAGAACGCGTCATCGGGATTCTGCCAAATCAAAGTTTGGCCGAATTAGAAATTCGTCTCTCAGACCCTATGGCGTTAAGAAATGTTTCAGAATGCGTCGAAAGTGACGAGCCTCTTCCTCGTTGTTGCGAATTTTGATACATGAATTTAATGCATCTCATTCATTCGCTCGTGTTTCTGGTTGTCACAGCGTTGCAGATCGGTCCGGCGGAATCCTCCGATGCCACACGCTACGTGGAACGGATCGCCGCGCAGCGTCACCAGGTTCATTCCGCAACTGTTGAGGTCAGCGGAACGGCGAAGGCAGAGTGGTACAATGTACGTGATGAAACGGAAAATCAAGGACAAGCATCGGCAAAGATCGACTTCACGACGATCATCGATGACAGCGATCAATTGTTGCTGACGCGATTCAACGAGCGTTTGTCGCTGGATAGTCAACTCCGGCTTGCCGACGCAGTCGGGCCGACGCATTCTCACCCGGGTGATCCGGTGGTCTCAGCGACGCTCGGACGAGAGTGGTTCGTTTTCGATCCTTACGTGCATTTTCGGAATCTGTATATTCGCGAGGCGGATCCGACGTCGGTTCGCGATCTTCATAGGGTGGTCAATCCTTTGGACCCTCGGGACGTTGGGCTGAGCGGTCTGTGGTCGGTTGCCACCCAGAGAATGACCGGTTCCTTGTATCAAAGAATCCGCGATTGGAGCGATGGCGATCAGGTCGTCGTCACCGAGAACAACGGCGGGGTGATGTTGCAAGGGCCGATCGGGAACGTTTCATGGTGGCGTTTTTCATGGCCCGAAGGCCTCGCTGGCGACAGCATGAGGTTTGAGTCCTTCGAGATGCCTTACGGGCAAGAACCTCCCGGTGAACAAGACCCTTCGCTCGTCGTGCAAACTCGGTTCGACCGAGTCGACGAAATACGTGTTCCGATTCACGTCAAGGAAACGAGCGTCCGCTTCAAAGAAATCGTCAAGCAAGAGGCCTTGGATAAGAATTTCAAGGACGTAATGGCCGCTCTCGAGCGTGGAGAAACCCCACCGAAAATCGTCACACCGGCGGTGGGTGCGTTACGCGTTACGACCACCCGAGACTTCA